>CAIXAQ010000415.1 GCA_903917425.1 uncultured Bacteroidales bacterium | reverse complement strand
TGCCTACTGTACTAACGGTAGAATCATCTGTACAATACATGAATTTATTGGCTGCAGCATCATACCAGTTATTGCCTACAATACCTGTAAAAGCGGGTACGCTTCCGGTATAGATAGTTGAATGACCCACGGCAGTATAGGTGGGTACATAGGGAATCATCGCATTTTCAGCAGTAAAGCCCTCTCGCAATAGACGTTTGAAGCCATTGGCCCTCGAAAACATAATGGTTGGCAGGGATCTGATACTCGAATTTTTTACCGATCATTCCAGCAGGCTTAAAAGCGCAGTTGACTCGGGCGCACCTTTCGCTGAACTGGTATCGCCTTTTCAGGAATGCCTGGCCCGGCTTGCTGACAGCAAAACAGGTACAGCCGTTAACCTGGCACAGCAAGGCTCCGAAACCATGACTGTTGACAACTACATACAACAGTTTAAGGACAGCATTAAAACCCTCGAACCCAAAGTGATGGTGCAATTCCCGAAGGACTCGGTCGAATATCATGAGTTTTTCCCACAGGGCAAAACCGCGTATAGCCGCATCACCAAAGGCAATATCGACAACCTTTTTGCTACCGTATTAGCCGCTTGCGAACATCATAAGGGCAAGCTGGGGCAGGCACTAAAGGACGAATTTGCCACCCTGCAAAGCAATTACGTGGCCGCCCGCAACAAACAATTGGAGAAAAAGGGCAGCACCAGCAGCACCCGCTCGGCATGGGACGACAACCTAGACGCGATAAAAGACCTTGCCTTCCACAACCTGCTGGTAATAGCCGACAACTACCGCGGGCAGCCCGAAAAAATCCGCCTGTACTTCGACCAAAGCATTATTACCCTCGACAAGCACAAGCAAGCAGCCGATAGCACTGCACAAGCCTATACCCTTACCGTACCTGCCTCGGCAACGGCGGTAGCCAATATCAATTTCGCATTGGGCGACACCCTGCTTGTAACCAACACAGGCGATGTGCCTTTGTACTATTATGGCGCCTCTTCCGCCGCTCAGGCTACCCCGCCCAACCCAACCGAAATAGCTGATGGCGACGAAGCCGAAATAACCGCTGCATCCCTCGGCGCACCCGCCAACAAATATCTGCTGTTTGTTAACAACGATAAGGACCTGGAAGGGAAAGTGGAGATAATGATGATGTAAATGGTTGCGGGTTTTGGAAAGTATGCTAATTAAAACCGGATACTAAATCTCCCCTTATTGCTTCATGAATTGCTACCGAATAATATTAATAGTATGGATTTATAGTACAACACGAAAGGATTCGCGAAATAGCAGGGTTTGAAAATTGAATATTTTTACAGGAGAAAAAGTTGATATGAACACTCCAGAACAAGGTAGGGCATCATAAATATATTTTATATGAAAACAACAAGTAGTTATTTAATGTTTATACAGTTGGCATTTCTCTTTGCATTATTCTCGTGTAACAAAAATGATGAAAGATTAAACGCAAATTTGCCAGTGAGCACTAGCAACATTGGTTTGAAGCAAAGTCAAACATTAACGATTAGTGCTGAAGAATCAGGTCTCTTTGCTTGAATAATTTGACTCATCCCATTTACTCGTCAAATGATTACAAATGGAATAAAGACATGATTATTAATATTCATCCTTAATATCTGCCATCATGAAAAAATTAATAATAATCATTGCGATTTACTTTGGATTACACAGTTGTAACAAAGAAAAAGGTGAAAATTTATGTATGAATCAGATATTTTCTTTTTTCGACAAAAACGGAAATGATTTATTTGATCAAAATTTGTCCTTTGGACTGGATACATTAGCATTAAAAACTTATAAATTGAGTGGAGAAGAAGTTAGTAACACAATTTGGAAAG
>CAIXAQ010000414.1 GCA_903917425.1 uncultured Bacteroidales bacterium | reverse complement strand
CGGCGCGAAACTCAGAAACTGCTGGATGATAACCTGGCCGAATCGAACCAGATAGCCCGCGAAGTAGGGAATCTTTTCAAAGAAGGTCGCCAGCAGGAAGCTAACGATCTGAAAGCCCGTTCAGCGGAACTCAAAATGGCGGCCCGCGATCTGAGCGAGAAACTCGATGCCTTACAAAAAGAACAAAATGATTTGCTGGTAACATTGCCTAACCTTCCGCATCCTGAAACACCAATGGGACACCTGCCGGAACATAATGTTACCATTTACAGTGAGGGCGAAATCCCGGACCTGGGCGAAGATGCCCTTCCTCATTGGGAACTGACTTCGAAATATGATATTATCGATTTTGAATTAGGAGTAAAACTTACCGGTGCCGGTTTTCCTGTTTATAAAGGACAAGGTGCAAGGTTGCAACGCGCTCTGATCAATTTCTTTGTAAACGAAGGCGTTGATGCAGGCTACCTCGAAATACAGCCACCACTTATGGTTAATGAAGCTTCCGCTTATGCCACAGGACAGTTACCGGATAAGGATAGCCAGATGTACCATGCCGACCTGGATAATTTTTACCTTATTCCAACAGCCGAAGTTCCTGTAACCAATATTTACCGCGACCTGCTGTTGAAAGAAACTGATTTCCCTATTAAGAATGTTGCTTATTCGCAGTGTTTCCGACGCGAAGCCGGTTCGTATGGCAAAGATGTAAGGGGGCTAAACCGTTTGCACCAGTTTGATAAAGTGGAAATTGTGCAGATTCAGCACCCGGATCGTTCGTACGCTGCGCTGGAAGATATGCGTGCACATGTAACCGGCCTGGTACGCAAACTGGAACTGCCTTTCAGGGTACTCCGGCTTTGTGGGGGCGATATGAGTTTTACTTCCGCACTGACATATGATTTTGAAGTGTTTTCGGCAGCACAGAAACGCTGGTTAGAGGTAAGTTCAGTTTCAAATTTCGAATCTTTCCAGGCAAACCGCATGAAACTGCGTTTTAAAGACAGCAACGGCAAAACACGCCTTGCTCATACTTTGAACGGAAGTGCACTAGCTTTACCACGTATCGTTGCAGCATTACTCGAAAACAACCAGACCCCAGAAGGAATCAGGATTCCGAAGGCACTTGTACCGTATACTGGTTTTGAGTGGATTAAATAGGCAGGATTAAAAATCCCGCTCAGCGGAAGTAATGAAAAACACTTAACATTAAATTATAAATTAAAAAGTAAGAGGACATACAAGACTTCTACATTTTGTGTTCTGTGTTTAATGTTTTTAATTCCTTGCTGAAATAATATGCCAGAAAAAACATAACATTATAAGCCAAGCTAAACCCCAAATCCCAAACCCTAACCCCCAATCAAATGAAGCTGAAAGTTTTCCTTCTGTTTGCGATAACCATCTTACTGAGCGCAGTGAGTACGGATAAACTATTCGCACAGCAAACGGAGGAACAGCTTGGCGCTCAGTACTATAACGACAGGCAGCTGGATAAGGCATTAGCTACATTCGAAATCCTTTTCAGCCGCAATCCAAGTCAGTTCAATTATATGTATTATGTGAATACGCTTTTTGAGCTGAAGGAATTTGATAAAGCTGAAAAAATCATTAAAAAGCAACAGAAATCCAACCCGGATGATCCCAGGTATAAAGTGGATATGGGTTATCTGAACATTATGCAGGGCGATATTGCCAAAGGACGGAAGATGTATGAAAATTGCCTGAAAGACCTTCAGCCCGATAAAATGCAGGTTTACAACCTTACCAATGCTTTTGCCAACCGCAGGGAGACCGATTATATGATCCGTACTTACCTGCGTGGACGCGAACTGCTCAAAGATCCTTCAGCTTTTGCTTTTGAACTGGCATATACTTACGAAAGTTTAGGCAGCACCGAACTGATGATTAACGAGTATATGACAATGCTCTCAACTAATCCCCAGCAAATGAGTATGGTTCAAAACCGGCTTCAGGCCTGGTTGAGCGATGATGTGGATAATTCGAAAAACGATACCTACCGGAATATACTTCTGAAAAAGTCGCAGCAAAATCCTGACGAAATTCTCTATAACGAGATGTTGCTCTGGCACTCCATCCAACAGAAAGATTTCCCGTTTGCACTCGTTCAGGCCAAAGCTCTCGATAGGAGATACGGCGAAACTGGTCAAAGGGTTTTTGACCTTGCTTCCCTGTGCGTGAGTAACGAGGATTTTGATGCCGCCATCGACGGGTATAAATACATCATAAAGAAAAATGCCAGCAAGGATCTTGTAATGAGAAGCCGTATTGAACTCATAAACACCGAATTCATGCAGTATAAAAGTTCCTTCTCACAGGATAAAAACAAGCTTCTCCTTATGAAGCTGGAGTACACCCAGTTGCTTGATGAACTGGGAAAGAATACATTTTCCATTCCCCTTATCCTTAACCTGGCGCATCTGCAGGCATTTTACCTGGGTGAAACAGATGAAGCGACTGAACTTTTGTTGCAGGCTATCGCTATTCCTAATGTGCCTTTGCCCGATCAGGCCTCATGTAAACTTGAGCTGGCCGATATCTATCTGTTTTCGGGCGAGCAGTGGGAAGCAACTTTACTTTATTCGCAGGTTGAAAAGTCATTCAAAAATGAACCATTAGGGCATGAAGCTAAATTCCGGAATGCCAGACTTTCATTTTATATTGGCGAATTCGACTGGGCGCGCGGACAACTCGATATCCTGAAAGCCGCTACTTCGAAGCTGATTGCCAACGATGCCCTGGAACTCTCGTTACTGATCAGCGATAATATTGAAGAAGATAGTATTACAACTCCGCTGAGCATGTATGCAAAGGCCGATTTGCTTGAATTTCGAAATCTTGATAACGACGCACTTGCCGTGCTGGATTCGGTAATAACACTTTACCCTATGCATTCCATTGTTGACAATGCCTTATTTAAGAAGGCAGAAATCAGTTTAAAAAACGGGAAATACGATTTGGCTGCAACTTATTATTCCGAAATCATCGAAAAATACCCTACCGATCTCCTGGCTGATGATGCCATGTTTAACCTGGCTGGATTGTACGAAAACCATCTCAACGACAAGACTAAGGCCATGCAGTTGTACGAAAAAATCCTGACCCAATATCCCGGGAGCTTGTATGTGGTGGATGCCCGTAAGCACTTCAGGGCTTTGAGGAATGACCCGGTGAATTAACGGCTAATTAAATTTGTAGTTCTTTACAGTCTGAAGGGGCGAGGGGCGACAAGGGGAGGGGCGAAATTCTTCATAGGAAATAATCCTCAAAGGTTGGGTCCTATATTTTCAGAAAATAACTTTTAGTTCTTTAAATGTAATGTTGAAATTTTGATTCACCCCTTCACCATTTTACCCCTCGCCTTGTCGCCCCTCGCCTTGTCACCCACTCGCCCGCTCTTTTCCCTGTCCCAAACCCTAACCCCCAAACCCTAACCCTTGTACGAAGTAAGAGCCAAAAAACACCTTGGACAGCATTTTCTGAAAGACGAAAATATAGCAGCCAAAATAGCAGGAAGTTTATCTTCCGCTACCAAACAAGTACTCGAGGTAGGACCCGGAACCGGTGTATTAACCAAATACCTGTTAAAACAAAACTATGAAAAATTGGTGGCGGTTGAAATTGACCGTGAATCGGCCGCATTTCTTCGCATACATTATCCCGAACTTGGGGATGGACTGGTTGAGGCTGATATATTAAGAATGGATATTACCAGCCTGTTTAATGGAAAATTTTCGGTGATTGGCAATTTCCCTTACAATATTTCGAGCCAGATATTATTCAGGGTACTTGAAAACCATGAGCAGGTAAACGAAGTTGTCGGGATGTTTCAACGAGAGGTTGCAGTTCGTATAGCAGCGCCTCCGGGCAAGAAAGATTATGGAATTCTTAGTGTTTTGCTTCAGGCATGGTACGACATCGAGTACCTTTTCACAGTCGAACCTACTGTATTCGTGCCACCGCCTAAGGTGCAATCGGCAGTGATCCGTTTACAACGAAATCAAACAACTGAACTGGGGTGCAGCGAGAAAATGCTGTTGCAAGTGGTAAAAACTGCTTTTAACCAGCGTAGAAAAACGCTTCATAACGCGCTGAAACCTTTGGGCGATTATAACGGCGAATTTGCAGGGAAACGTGCTGAGCAACTCAGTGTCGCCCAATTTGTCAGCCTCACCAATGCTATGCAGGAAATCATGGCTTTATCAACTCAGGCATGAATTTTACTCAGGCAATTCAACATAGTTCTTATTTGACATTACGCATACGAATTGATATTAAAGGAGAATCGAATTTGCGCCATTTGTTGTGAGATGTTTGGTGGAAAGCCTTGGTATTTCTATGTGCAAGTAGTTGGTTCATAATATTATAGGTCGTATTGTTAATTTTAGTGGGGAAAATTTTACAGTCTGAAGTCGGAAGACGGGAGTCGGAAGTTGCCCTGAATACTGCTTTATCTCTTATTACAAGCACTTTGCATGACAATTAACATTGTTCGGCTCTTTTTAGTTGGTAGAATGTAATATCACTTAGTAAACATTTCGGTCTCCCGACTTCGGTCTCCCGAAACTAAAAGATAATTCCATTCAATCCGGAACAGGTCCCGGTTTATCTTCGCTGCAAGGCAAAAAAAAGGCTCCCCGAAGGGAGCCTTTTCTGTATAATTCCAATAAAGGATTATTTAGTTACAACAAACTTACGGCTGAAGGTATCGCCACTTTCGGTAACGAATCTCACGCTGTAAGCACCGGCTGCGTAGTTAACTGTGTTAACGGTAATGGAGGTTTCTCCCTTAACGTTCTGCGACATAACTACTGCACCAACTGTATTGTAAATACTAATAGCGGTAACAGCCTGGGTAAGATCAATTCTTACATAGCTGGTTGCTGGGTTAGGATATACTTTTACTTCGTTGGTTACATTCGGGTTCAGACCTACAAAAATACATTCCCAATCCACATTGGTTGGAGCTGATTCCTGTCCGCCATATTCGCTGTAAAGAGCTGTTACCTGGT
>CAIXAQ010000413.1 GCA_903917425.1 uncultured Bacteroidales bacterium | reverse complement strand
GACGCGATGCCTCGCGTCTCCTGAATGATAAAAAATCAAATTGATAATTGAAAATTCATATTCAGGACACATGGCACACGGCACCTTCAAATAAAAGCATCATATTTAACAGAATACAAATTTGAGTTAGAGCAAAATTTCTATGCAGCTACAAGAAAAATACGATTACGTCATTATTGGCTCGGGCTTTGGGGGCTCGGTTTCTGCCCTTCGGTTAGCCGAAAAAGGATATTCAGTACTGGTTATTGAAAAGGGAAAGTGGTTCGAAAGTTCCGATTTTGCCAAAACCAACTGGGACCTGCGAAAGTGGCTTTGGATTCCGGCATTAAAGTGTTTTGGGATTCAGAAACTGAACTTTATGCGTCATATCAGTGCATTGAGCGGGGTTGGAGTTGGCGGCGGATCGCTTGTTTACGCAAATACACTTCCCAAGCCCAAGTCACCTTTCTTCTCTAAAGGATCGTGGGCTGGGCTTGAAAACTGGGAAGAAGAACTTGCCCCGTTTTACGAAACTGCCTGGAAAATGCTGGGGGCATCCGAAAATCCTGTGTTAGCCGAAAGCGATCGTGCCATGCAGAAACTGGCCGAGCAAATAGGCAAAGCTGAACATTTTGGCCCAACCACAGCCGCCGTCTACTTCGGCGAACCCGATGTTACAGTTAAAGATCCCTATTTTGAAGGAAAAGGCCCCGACCGGACCGGCTGCATAAATTGCGGTGCCTGCATGACAGGGTGCCGGCATAATGCGAAAAACACACTCGATAAAAATTATCTTCATCTTGCCCAACAACTTGGGGTTGAAATTATTGCCGAAAATGAAGTTACGGGTATAAAACCTTTAGGTGAAAAAGGAAAGGAGGGTTACGAAATCCGTTTCCGGCAATCAACAAAATATTTTGCATCAACACAAACGATCAGCGCTCAATGCGTGATTCTTGCCGGAGGAGTAATGGGAACAATTCCTTTATTACTCAGGCTTAAAAAAACAACCTTACCCGGTTTAAGCGCCAGAGTTGGCGATATGATACGCACCAATAACGAAGCCCTTATCTACACCACCACTATAGATAGTACTCTTGAACTTCACAAGGGAATAGCCATAGGCTCCATACTCGAAATGGACGAAAACAGCCACCTCGAACCTTGCCGCTATGGCGAAGGATCAGGATTTTGGCGAATTACCATGATGCCCATGGTGAGCGAACGAAATCCTTTTTTACGGATACTGAAACTTATCATTCTTCCATTTACCGCACCAATTACCTGGCTCAAAGTGATTTTTGTCCGCGATTTTGGCCGAAGCAGCACCGTCCTGCTTTTTATGCAGCATATCGACAGTACATTGAAGCTGCGTAAAGGGATCTTCGGAATCAAAACACGGATTGAAAAAGGCAAAGCACCCACCCCGTTTATACCTGAAGCACACCGGGTGGCGCATCTTTTTTCAAAAATAATTAACGGGAAACCACAAATAATGGTTAACGAAGTTTTTGCCGGAATTCCTTCAACAGCACATATTTTAGGGGGTGCCTGCATGGGAAAATCGATTGAGGAAGGTGTGATTGATAGCAATAACAAGGTTTTCGGGTACGAAAATATGTTTGTTTTTGATGGTTCCATGATTTCCGCCAACCCGGGAGTAAATCCTTCATTATCTATAACCGCCATTTCCGAAAGAGGGATGAGCAAGATTCTGAGTAAGAAGGGGAACTGAGATAAAAATGAAGTATATTTCTGGTTCAAGGTTCAAGGTTCAAGGTTCCAGGTTCAAGGTTCCAGGTTCAAGGTTCCAGGTTCCAGGTTCCGGGTTCCGGGTTCCGAAGTTCCACCCTGCACCCTGCACCCTGTACTCGGCACCCGGCACTCAGCACCCGGCACCCGGCACCCGGCACTCAGCACTCAGCACTCAGCACTAGTAAAACACACAACATCCTAAACTAATATCAGCTCAAAATAATTTCCCCTCATGATCGTAACATCCATAGTTGATCGTCAGAAAGATTTTTTTAAAAGTGGGAAAACCAAAGATGTCAGCTTCCGGAAAGCCAGCATGATTCGCTTGCGCGAGGAATTGGTAAAACGCGAAAAGGATACTGCAAAGGCCATGTACGACGATTTCAGGAAACCGGAATTTGAATCGGTAATGACTGAAACCGGGATTGTACTCGGTGAACTCAACCTTGCGATCCGCAAACTGGATTCATGGTCAAAGTCGCGGTGGGTGAGGCAGGTGCTGGTAAATTTCCCGTCTACAAACCGGGTTTATAAAGAGCCTTATGGAACCGTCCTGATCATCGCGCCCTGGAATTATCCCTTCCAACTGGTTTTTTCGCCTCTGATCGGCGCGATAGCTGCTGGAAATACTGTGGTTATAAAACCTTCGGAGCATTCTGCAAATACCAGCAAAGTGGTTTCCGAAATAATTGCAGCCGTTTTCGATCCTGGGCATGTAACGGTTGTTGAAGGCAAAGTGGAAGTTGCCGCCCGCTTGCTTCGCGAACGCTGGGATTATATTTTCTTTACCGGAAGCATTGCAGTTGGCAAAATCGTGGCTAAAGCTGCCGCTGAAAATTTAACGCCGACAACCCTTGAACTGGGTGGTAAAAACCCCTGTATAGTGGATGAAACAGCGAATATACCGCTGGCAGTTCGCCGCATCGTATGGGGAAAGTTTATCAATTGCGGTCAAACCTGCATAGCCCCCGATTATGTGCTGGTTCACGACAGTGTGAAGGATGATTTTGTTAAACAATGTAAAAAGGAAATTACCGGAGCATATGGGGCAGATGCCCGGCAGTCGCCCGATTACGCCAGGATAATCAATCCTACTAATTTCGAAGTATTGCGCCAGCTGCTGGTTGGCGAAAAAATACTGATGGGTGGGGTTACCGATAGTAACGATCTGTATTTTGCCCCGACCTTGCTGGACAATCCAAAACCGGACAGCCTGGTGATGAAGCAGGAGATTTTTGGACCTATCCTTCCCATTATCAGTTACAAAACTGAAGAGGAACTTAATACCCTAATTGGATCGTATGAGAAATCACTCGCTTTGTACGTTTTTTCGAAACGGCGACGGTTTATCGCGCAAATTATAGCTACCCATTCGTTTGGCGGAGGGACAATTAATGATACCATCGTTCATTTTGCAAATCACCGCCTGCCTTTCGGCGGAGTTGGGTTCAGCGGTGTGGGTGCTTATCATGGTAAACATTCGTTCGATACTTTTACACATATGAAAGGAATCACCACCCGATACAACTTCCTCGACTTACCGGTGAGATATGCACCATACCTGAATAAAATGAAGGTGTTGAAATTTTTCATGAAATGGTTTTCCTGATTTCATAAGGAATTCTCCAGGTCAGAATCCAAAATCTTGCATCCCGGCATTCTGAAAAGATGAAACCACCTATGCCGGGTGTACCACAAAAAAAGCCATCAGGAATTCTGATGGCTTTTTTATTCCTGAAATTTATCCTTACCTTTTTACAACTATCTTTTTAACAAGTTGCCGACCTTCAGCAGTAATGGCTACAAAATACATTCCTTCGGGTAATTGCGAAATATTGAGCGAATAGGCACGGGAAGTGTCAATCCGGTTTGCAGTCAAAACCGTTTTGCCCATGGAATCGGTAAGTTTAAGTTCAACAAAACCTGTAAAGCTGCCAAAAGTTACGGATGTAAAATCTTTGGCAGGGTTAGGAAAAACTGTCACTTCCTGATTTTGTTTATTATTCAGACCTGTACAGTATTCGACCCATACATAATTGTTTTTAACCAATGTATCGCTCATATTTCCGTTCGAAACGGTAAGCGTAACATTATACAGGCCTGGGGCAGCATACGCAACAACAGGATTGGATTCATTGCTGTTACCGGGAATACCGCCGGGGAAAGTCCAAACCCATGAGGTAGTGCCTGCCGTGGAATAATCGTTGAAAGTAACTGAACCGCCTTCACAGATATTGATAGGATTGCCCATAAAATTAGCCGTATAAGGCGACGAAAGTATCCCGAAGAATTCGATAATACGGTGCATGTATTCATCCTGAGTGGAGGGTGCCACACCATTTTGAAGTCCGCTAAACTCAAAAGCCGAGGCAATGGTACGGTATGTGCCTGCATCGTATGCTACTGCTGAAATATAGAGTGGTGTTTCGTTTTTAAACAGCATAAAGGCTGGTGCAATGGGTGCAATATGATCAATAAAATCTTTATCTCCATTGTATGTAAAACTAATTCCATCCATAAATTGCCCGGTTTGCCCGATTTCGGTGCTCAGGTCGCTGCTCCCATCCATAACGCCATTGGCATTAAACTTAGGGTGTACGGCAGTTTTTGGGTCGTAATACCAGGTGTCACCGCCTTCCATGTACAGGTTTCCGCCGGCATCAGTAAATGCAGCAAGTTTCTGTCCTTCAACGGTTGTGAGCACATGTTTTTTTGTGCCAATACCAAGACACACGAACAATGTGGAATATCCACTGATATCGGCAGGCATAGCTGTTTTATATTCCGCAAATACGTTATTTGCTACCAACGATGTTTGTATCGCCGGCCCTGAATTGTGATTTAAATCCAAATCAATAACCGCAACCGGAATCTGACCGACGACCACGCTGAAATTAGCCAGTGTTTGTAAGCCAAGGTTAGCCGTCATGAGCAGGGTAACCGGTATCACATGTCCGCTGGGAGTATTAGCTGGAGCCTGCATGGTGAATGTCTGTGAAACTACTTCGCCGGCAGCCAGGTTTCCGTAGTTCATGGCAGGCTGCGAAAGCAAGGTAACGTAAGGATCGTTGAATGAAATTTGAGCTGTAGTATTGATTGCAGCTGCGGAACCTGAATTTTTCACAAAAACTGAAACATCAAAAGTTTCACCTGGATCCGCTTTGCCGTTGTTGTTTCCTGTCTGCGAATCATTGATAGTGAAAGTTGTATAATTCAGCACCCCGGCATGGGCTGTAACTGTAAAGTTCCCTGCCCAGGAATCGCTTCCCGATAGGGCCGTATAATGGAAAGTAACCACATGTAAATCAGGAATCGTATTTGCAATGGCAAAACGGAAACTGTTCGTCATTGCAACGGTATCATTAGCTGGTATTACGGGGTAAACATCAGTCGAATCAAGCATGGTTATAAACCCATCGTTCGAAGTAACTGTAACAGCAACGTTATTTGCGTTCAGTACGCCAATGTTCGAATAGGCTACATTCATAAATACGGTTTCACCATAATCGGCAAGTCCGTCGTTATTAAAGGTGGCATCACTGATTGTATTGCTGTTGTAAATCAGGTAAGGGCCATTGTTTGGAAGCACAGGTACATCAAAAATGTAAGGCGTTTTGTTGAAAGCTGTTATAACAACATGAATGGTGTCGGGCGATTGAAACGCAGGGAAACTTAAGGTAACAAGTCCGTTGCTAACGTATCCGACAGTAAGAAATTGGTTGTCAACACTTAATGCAGCCAAAGCTCCGGTAACCGGGCAGTTTATAACAAACGAAGTAGTGCCCAGGAATACCTGGTTTTCGTGTGTTGCGGTAATGCCTGTTGGCGAAGCAGTGCGAACCATAACCGATGGGTCGCCGAAAATAGTCCAGGTATCGGTCATCTCATCACCGGCACCACCATATGTCTCATTCATCTTGTAACAGCCGTTCATCGACAGGCCGCCAAATGTGCGTTTGATATTTGTAGGATACGATTCCACCAGGATATCATCCATTTCATCCTGCCCGTCCATTGGCGGATTCCAACTCTGGTTGATTGTTGACATCAATGTGGCAACGGCACCTGTTGGACCCGAGGCATTTTTAGCCCGCAACCAGGCTTCGGCAAAGCAGGTTCCTCCTGAAAAGTTACCATTCACACAGGCCACGCTGAAGATAAACGGCCACATATGATTATTGGAAAGTGCTGTCACATTGGTGCTCGAAAAGCCAGTGGTACCCCACGAATTGTCGCTTCCATGACCCACATAATTTACAACAGAACGACCTGCATTCAATTCGGCTGAAACATTAGCCGGAGTAGGATTTCCCGGAAGGTCCTCACCGCCTTGTGTGCCATCGTACAATTCGGCAACCGATGCATAGGTATAACCTATTAAATCAGTACGGATGTTGCGCATATGCTGATAGTCGTACTCGTTGTCGTCGCCGGGACCCTGATCGGAACCAATGCCAACCCCTTTATCGAACCAGTTTGTGGAGGTTAAAGGCTCTTTTTCATATTCGAGAGTACGCTGAACCATGGTGTTAACATGTTCGACTGTTTCGGCCGAAAAACGACCCACGAAAATATCCGGATAGTGATCGTTTCCAAGCAAATACCCATAAGCGTTATCGGATGGACCGCCAATACTGCCTGAAGTATTGGTAGGTATCTGGGGAGCATCGCCAACCAGAAGAAGAAATGTTAAGCCATTGGTATTGTAGTAATTGGCAACGTACGATTTGATAGCCGCCGGATTAGCACCAACAGTAGCTATATCCACCATTTCGGTTTTTATGCCCATGTTGTTTTTCCATTTCACAAATGGCTGCATGGCTTGCATATAGCTTCCGTGGCTGATAATGAGCATTCGGCCATAGTCGCTGAGCGGGGTATAATCGAACGAAGTAGTGTTAAGGAAAACCTTGCCATATGCTTGGCTGAAATCCTGGTCGATACGCGCTGGCAACTGGCTTCGGCTAAGCGTGTTATACCCATTACTGTTAATGGTTTTCAGTTTCAACGTTATATCGGTATAAACCCTGAGCACTTTTGTTACCGGGTTATACTGAAACGGATATGCAATTACTGTCTGGCCGCGGTAATCGCGGAGGATGAACGGGTCGCGCAATCCCGATTGGGATCCCGGGTAAAACTTGTTTTCGTTGTACACCCTGCCATATTCAAAAGGCACTGATGCAGGATTGATATCCCGGGTCAGGTTCCCTTTCGAAGGAGCGATTTCCATATTCGCGTAATCCACAAACGACGACGAAACCACTTCCACATCCATCATAGCCATATCGGGAATTATTACTGATGCAGTCATCTTTGGCATATCCGGAGCGTTTTTATCCAGCATGGGAGTGGTTTCACCCAACGAAACGGTATATGCAATTCCACGAGGGGTTTTTACCTGGTTTAGAAAAAATCCATCCAACTTGAAATGGATCACCGAAGTGGAAATATCGGACGAAACCAATGCAACACTTGCATCAACGGCTTGTTGCGATCGTATAGGTTTCCATTCACCGGCTGTGGAGGTAAAAGCCAGGCAAATCAGCAGGAATAAGGCACTTAAGGTTTGTTTCATATATACTTGGTTTTGATTGAGGTATCTGTTAATTATTAGATTTCTACTGCTGATTTAATGGGTTAATCGAGGATGCCGGAAGTCAGAAGTCAGAAGTAACTCCAAGAAGTTTTATTATCGCAAAAAAGCAGAGCTTTGTCATCCGGTTACATTTCTTCTACATGTTTCTATTTGTAAGGTTTAAATTTCAAATTAGCACCTTCTTCCGTCTTCCGACTTCGGTCTTCTGACCTTATTAATTTAAACAATTCCAATCAATTAGAGGCAGAATCATTATTTGTTTTTAACCATTTTAGCAATTTGCACCTGGTCGCCGCTGACTATTTTGCATAGGTAAACTCCTGCAGGCAATTGGCTTCCCTGGAATACTACCTTATGATTTCCGGCAGCTTTCACACTCTCTTCAACAATACTTATTTCGGTGCCTATTGCATTGTAAATGACTATTTTAACAGGGCCGGCTGATTTAACAGTGTATTCAATATATAGCTTGCCGGTGAAAGGATTCGGATAAACCGAAAAATCGTTTTCAACAGTGGGATTTGTGCCTGTAAAACCAAAAACAATTTCATTTGAGGAAGCGGATTGGCAACCGGCATTGCTGCTGGCGATTGCATGATACGTCTCGGTATGAGTCGGGTAATACACTTGAGAAGTAGCTCCGGCAATAAGCCCCTGGCTGTTGTACCATTGGTTGCCTTGCATAACTGACGAAACAAGGTGGTCGGAAACGACCGCAATTACAGGTGTGGCAGGTGCTTGTTCCACGTTTACGGTAACAGAAGCGGAAGTTGTGAGCAGCGCGCTGGTAACCTGCACTTCATAGGTAGTTGTTTCGGGAGGACTGGCGAGCGGGTTAAAAATGCCTGCGTTGCTGAGGGTAGAAGCAGGAGTCCATACATAACTGTAAGCACCCATGGCCCCGGTAGCAAATGCATAAATCTGCGATTGATTTCCGGCACAGATGGTAGCCGGAACAGCCACTGCACTGGCTGCTAATTGTCCGGATGCAGCCTGGCTGAAAGGTGGAAATTTAATAAAGTCGATCCAGGCGGCATCCTGTCCGGACATTAAGGTTGCATCTTTTTCGTATGCCCAGCTGAAGCGGTGGTTTCCTGCCTGTATGGGGTAACTAACTTTTGCCCAGTCCTTGCTTCCGCTCCAGTTGCCCAGTTCGTTGCCATCGATGTAAAATTTCAGAAAATCGTGCCCGCTTTGCGAAGAAACTTTACGGTAAAATGAAATAGTATCGTTAGTCAGAACCTGACCATCCAGGTACATTTCACTTTGTTGCGAATTATTTATTGTGCCCGACATGGCTCCGTAATTTCCTTCGTATTTGTTGCTGCCGCCCACGCCGATTTTCCACGGATTGGAGCCTCTCATCTGCCAGTTATACTTTTGGAAAGTACCAGTTTCAAAGTCTTCTACCTGCATGCCTATAGTCGGTGAAAGCGAAGATACCGAATTATACATTCCTGCTATTCCGGCCACATAGATCGAAAATGCAGTGCCAAGGGGTGCATCCGGGCTTACCGTAAAATTAAAAGTGGCAATCCCCGTTGCTCCGGGCGCGAGAGTGCCGAGGTTTACAATTGGTGAATTATTGGTTATATAATTGCACACAATAAATAGCTGCGATGTAACTTCCAACGATGTGCAATGACCTAAATTAGATGTAGGAACTGACAATTGAATAGTTTCGCCCGGATCAATACGGCCATTTCCATTGCCTCCTGCGGCATCGCTGAAAGAGATTTCTCCGTTATGCAGCGCCGGAGCATTGATCAGAATGCTGAATTCCGAGGTAAAAGTATTCGTATCAGCCTGGGTAGTAACCGTGAAAGATGCGGTATGCTGATCAGGAACGTAATTATTTACCTTAATGCTGAGGGCATCCAGGGCAGTAGCCGAAGAGTTACGGGCAATCATTGGCCATATATGTGTATTAGCCGGAAGCGTCACAAAATTATCATTTGTAGTGAGTGTTGTAGTCGCATTTACGGCATCGGAGTTGCCAAAGTTTTCGAATGTCAGATCTACTGTGAGAGGTTCGTCGAACTCGGGCTTTTGATTATTATTGCCTCCATTGTCTTTAACCTGGTAGTTATCCAATACGAGGTAAGGACCGGCCGGAGACGCAACGAGCACACTGTCAATATAAGGCTGACGGTTTTGTTTGGTAACAACAATGTTTGCATAACCTGCTTCGGTGAATGGAAGTAAGGATATAGTTGCCAATCCGTTTGCATCGGCTTCGGCTACACCGTGCAGTATATTATTTTTACTGATGGCTACATAGGCATAAGGTTCGGTCTGGACTTCAAAAGCCGGAGTTCCTAATGGTAACAAAGGCATGTAGTCAACTGTTAATGCCGGAGGTACCGAGAAATAGACCATCGTCGAAGGGTCGCCCATCAGGCAATAAACTTCCCAATAGTACTGCTTCATACCCGAATTTGACTCCTGCACGGCGAGGTTGCCGGCAAAAACCATCTGATCCATGGTACTGTACCATTCCGACCTGGGTTCTCCATGTTCGTGAAATGTACGGTCGTAGGCACCTAAGCCGGTAATTTCGTAGGTCGGATTTGCTATGATAGGGCCGTTTCCGACACCCCAGAAGTAATCTTCGTCCCAATAGCTGTAATCCGAAGCACCTATGTATCCCAAAGCCCCTTTATTCTCGGCCCTCAAAAGAGCTTCGCCGAAAGTTGTCTGGTTGTATGTGTTTGTCTGGCAACAGTTTCCCACCATGAGGCAGTATTTATTAGCATTCTGTAAGCTGGCGACATTCGAAATGGAAAATGAAGGGTCAGCCCAGCCATCCGGACTTCCGTGTGCGGTATAATTGGCATACGAAACTCCTGCGCTCACATGGTTACGGATATTCTGCGAATAATTGCCTCCACCTGGTTCGGGCTGGAGGTATGTGTGTGAAACAAGGTTATGTGCTGTATTAAAATAGTATTGGGTACCATAATTGATCTGCCCATTTCCCCATGTCAACTGGTGCGAGGCATCAGCCCCGGCTACCATAACCACTTCGTTCAGATAGGATGGATCCGGCATGAGGTATTGCTCGTATTGCAGGGTTTTATTGATCTGCGGCTGTAATTCAGCTACATTGTTCGCCGAAAACCGGCCATAATATACTTCGGGCAGATAGTCGCCTGTATATTCGCAATAGTAAAGATCGGTAACATGTGCACCACAGTTGTAGGCCGGTATCTGGGCCACATCGCCTACGAACAGTACAAAAGTGGGCGCCGGATCGGCAACGGTGGCCGAAGTATAAAGATTCTGCAGGTATGCCTTTATCGAATTAAAAGTTGTGCCGACTGCTGAATTATTGGTATAGGCTTCAATGACATTAAACCCGCGTTTGATTTTCCATTTTATAAAAGGTTGCAATGCACTTTGGAACATGGGGTCGGAAACGATCACATATTTTACCGGAATGCTTGAAATAGTATCGAGGGGTGCATCAACAGGCTGATAATTAAGAACATTGTGGAATACGCTGCTGAAATATGGGGAACGGGTTTTGGCTTTATTTTCAGCGGTTAAGGCTTTATCGGCACCGGTAAAACGAACTTCGACAATGAGGTTGTTGTAAACCCTGATGGTATTGGTCACCGGGTTGTATTCAACCGGCGAAATAACCAGGTTTGCCAGTTGAACGCCACGTAAATAACCTGCAACATCAACGCGGGCAAGGACTTCGCCGTAAAAACTGTTTGTTTCGTATAACTGATGATTGTATGAAAAAGGCACTTTCCCACCGCTTTTCGGTTGCGGAATTTGTGCCGGGAAAAGTTTCTGCGTGATTCCGAAATCGGAAAGTTTATATTCTGTAAGTTCATAGCTGATCACTTTCACTTTAGGTGTTGCTCCTGCCGGTATTTCGATCAGTTTGCTAAGCACAGGTAACTGGGGTGCACCCGGAGTATTGGTTTTTGCATAGGATTCGGCAAGCAATTCGACAAATTCACCTTTCTCGGTATTGAGCCACAGCGTGTTGAAGCTGCTGATGGTGTTTGATACCTGTAAGCGGTTGAAAGTGTTTTCGAGCACATTTGTACTGTTTTTGCCCGAAACATTGATAATGATTTCGTTGGCAGCATTGGTTTGCAAACCCGTAAAAAGCAAAACAAATACTGTGAGACCGCTTGCCATCAAATGTAAAAAATTCTTCATACTTAATCTTAAATTAAATGATTGAACTAATTAAGAGCTACAAAGTTATATATTTATTGATACCGTAAAAGAAATATTCAAATTAAGATAGGGAGCCGAAAATACTTTTTTTATTACAGGTGCTTGAGCATCCCATTTTGGGATACCTTTGATAGACTGAAACATGTGAAATAATCAATGAAATTCCAACCCCGGAATAAATGTTTGAAAGGTGCATAACTGACTCTGGATTAAATATAATTTTCCTATAGTGCAATCACATATCAGATAAATGATGAAGTCGAAAAAAATCAAACTATGCGAAAAGCCCATTTAATGAAATATGTGCTTGCTTTGCTCATTGCAATGGCAAGCCTTCCAATTACCAGTCAGACCCGGCTTGTGAAGGGGAACCTCAAGGTTGTTGTAACTAATTTTAAAAATAATAGCGGGCAGGCGGCTTTCTTCCTGTTTAATGCAGGGGATGCCTTCCCCAACCATACTGAAAAGTCGCTATTATCCGGGTATATTAAAATTGCCGGTAATTCAGCTGAATATACTTTTACGAATATTGACATGGGAACCTATGCTGTTTATGTATTTCACGATGAAGACAAAAATAAAGCACTGAAAACTAATTTTCTGGGCATGCCAAAAGAAGGTATAGGCGTTTCGAACCATGCAAAAGGCCATTTCGGACCTCCAAAGTACGATGATGCAAAATTTAATTTCAATAAACCGGCACAAACAATTTCGATTTCACTAAGTTACTTATAATCAATGAATGTCATGTTTAGTAGCATCAATCAGGTAATTGTGGTGTATTTATAGAACCACGCAAAAGGATCAGTGCGGCAGCTGTGAAATGCCGGGTTGGACCCTGATCTGTTAAAGAATGGATTGTAACAGGATATCTATTGAAAAGTGGCCGTTAGAACTAAAAGTAGTATATATCTGTTTATATAAACGCTTGGTAACAATATGAGCCGACACTTCGCGATTACAAATCACCTGTGACGAATTTATAAGTATGATGATCGCTAAACGAACAAACTCCGACAACAAAGATTTTCAGGAACTTGTCAAAGAACTCGATCTTGATTTAAAGATGCGTGATGGAAAAGAACATATATTTTATGCGCAATTGAACAAAACTGACAGTCTGAAACATGTAATTGTTGTTTATGATGAAGCTGAACCTATTGGTTGCGGTGCTCTGAGGAAATATTCCGAAAAAACAATGGAAATTAAGCGAATGTTCGTTCCTCTAAAAAAACGCAGACAAGGTATTGCTTCATTTATATTAAAAGAATTGGAATCTTGGGGTAAAGAACTTGATTTCGGAAAATGCATTTTGGAAACCGGGAAAAATCAACCGGAAGCAATCAAACTTTATAAAAAGAATAAATTCAAAGTGATGCCCAATTACGGTCATTATAAGGATGTTGCCAATAGTATCTGCTTTGAAAAGGCCCTGGAAATTATGACCTGACAATTTGGGCCAAAAGCCGATACCAATAAAAAGTCCTTCATTTGGAATGAAGTCCACGTTGAACTAAATACCAAAATGGAGAATTTCCTATATACTTTTCGCCTGTTGACTTTTTCAATTAATAGCCAGACCTTTATAGTTTACCACTTGTATATAATAAATAACCCCCGCTGCCAAAACAAATCACTATTGAATGATATAAATGTGATTTATAGAACCACCTGAAAGGATTCGCAAAATAGCCGGGGGCAAAACTTAACGAAGTCGCTAATACGATCTATATGCTGCCTGATAAGCGCTGAAAATCTGCCAAAGCCCCCTTTGTGAAGGAATACTATCTCTTCATGAACTTGCAATGGCAGCACTTTTTTATATTTGCAGAACAATTGAGACATTTGTATTGTTTTTAATGATGAAGCTGCATACTATCTATTAATAATAAACCTTTCAGATAATGAATTATTCCCGTGTATTTCTGATTCTATTTATAGTTTGTTTTTTACCCACTCAATTCATTTTCGGGCAACAATGGAATTTTGTCAAAGAAAGTACCGGTATAAAAATTTATACCCGCGACGAGGCAAAAAGTTCTCTGAAATCATTCAGAGGCGAGATAACATTCAAGGCTGATATCGTGAAGGTTAACCTTATTGTCGGCAATGCAAACAATATTGAATGGTGGGATAAAGATATTATTGAAAAAAGAGTTCTCGCTTTTGAGGAAGATAAAATGATCTGGTATTACCTGGTATACAATGTGCCATGGCCGTTTTCGAAGCGCGACCTTGCTCTTGAAGCCCGCATTTCTATCGATCCGGTTACCGGCGACAGGATCATTTTTTCAAAACCCATTCCCAATGCAGTCGCCGAACGAACGGGTATGGTCAGGATAAAACGTTATTGGCAGAAATGGACCGTTCGATCCCTACCCGATGGCTATGTTCATGTAATTCTGGAGGGATTTGTTGACCCCGGCGGGAATATTCCTTCGTGGCTTTATAATTCGGTAATTACTGAAACGCCTATGAGAGTGATGAAAGGCATGCGCGATCGGGTGCTCTCGAATGTGCCTGCAAATAAATGAAAAACGGGTATATGATCTGCCTCATCAAAAGGTGTTTTAGCCACAGATTTCACAAATTCCGCAGATTTAAACTGCTTTCAGCAGTTTTATAAAATGATAGTTGAATATAATAAATTGAATATTTGTCGGTGTAATCGGCGTAATCTGTGGCAACTATCTGTCGTTGCTTTATATGAATTGATTAGGTGCAAAAACGAAATTTTAATTCCCGAATCTCCTTTCCCGCCCGAATCAATATAGTGGGATGATATAATTGCGGATATAAAGAACCATGCGAAAAAATCCGAACAGCAGCGGGGCTAACAGACTCAATCTTTGCGGCCTTCTGCATGCAAGTTCAGCGCTTCTCAGCGGTTAAATATCTTTTTACCGCAGAGTTCCGCAAAGAAGACGCAAAGAACCGCAGAGTAATTAGTTGTTGAGTCCACCTGAAAGCAGCAAAAGACATTTTTGCTTTTTGGCAAATAAATCGTATTTTTGATTCAGGTAAACACTTCGTGAAATAGAACTTGTATTAAGAAGCAACAAACAACTTGTAGTTTACAATGCAATAGCAAGTTATTTTAAAAACCTGTTTTTATGAAAACTTTCTCTGAAGCAATTAAAAGAATTATTCCGCTGTCAATGATCTTCGTCCTGTTGGTACAACAATACGGATGTGTTACTTCCAACATTATTTCAACTGCAAATCTTCCGGCATATTCTCCGAAATTCGCGTATGCCATCCATTGCCACAAATCAGTTTATGTATTGCAGAAAATAGCAGTGGTAAATGATACTTTATCCGGTAAAATCTATAACCCGGATTTTGATGTATTAACAACAGGTGATTTTATCCGTATCTATCCGACAGCAGACTCTTTAGTCAGGATCAGTCCTGCGAAAATTCTTAGTTTACCACTTGCCGGAGTGCTAAAAGTTCAACGTATCGAAGAAGATCCGGGGAAAACCACTGCACTTGTCCTGGGTGGAATTGGTTTGGCATTACTAGTGTTAATCGGTATTGGGATATCTTCAATGCATTTCTCAATTGACATTTAATATAAGTAAGTATGTTTGCACATTCTATAGAGGTGAATTAGGAACAGAATTAAGTCCTGATTAAATGCTCAAAAAAACACCATGAGAAAATCAATATTTGCATTATCACTGATTTTATTAGTTTTTACTTTTTCAGTACAGGGTCAGTTTGTATCATTAACACCCAAAGGAGGTGTCACCTTTTCTGACTTTTATACTGCAACGTATGCAAAATCTTCGTTTAAAGCAGGAATGGCTTTTGGAATTTCGGCCGACTATAAGCTCAATATAGAAAAGCTGTTTTTAAAAGGCGAACTGGGTTTTGAACAGAAAGGAACCAAATATTTATATACAGTTGATGTTGACGGTTCGTCAACTGATGGCAATTATTATACATACAATTATATTAACCTTCCGATCCTGTTAAAATTAAAAATCGGCAGTAAGAATAATTTCTTTCTAAACACCGGAATATACACAGGGTATTTGATAAGCGGGGTCGAGAGATACCAGGGCACTTTCGAAGGACAATACATTGACCAGAAAAATGCCATGGATATGCAAAATCACAACAGGCTCGATTTCGGATTGGCTATCGGAGGTGGTGTAGGCATTCCGATTTTAACAAAAGATAAAATTATGCTTGAAGCCAGGTATGATTTTGCCTTGACTACCTCTAACAGGAGTGGTTCTCCGCTTGAACCAAAACAGCACACTCTTGAATTAACCTTAGGGTACGAGTTTGGTTTAAAAAACAAATAAACAATTCCGCTGCCGGGTTGATAAACAAAATAAAAGACATCAAATTGCTATGATCATTGCGCGAAATGGAGATGTAGCCCTACGGGAAATAGAAGAATCGGATATTCCGAAACTTGCAGAATATGCAAATAATGAGAAAGTGAGCATAAATCTGAGAGATGCTTTCCCAAACCCTTATACGATTGAGGACGCAAAAGGATTTATTAACATGGTGTCCAAACAAAATCCAAAGACATTTTTCGCAATTGAATACCAGGGAGATTATGTTGGCAATATAAGTTTACTTGTTGGAAATGATATATATAAAAATAGTGCGGAAATAGGATATTTTATTGGAGAACCTTTCTGGAATAAGGGAATTACGACAAAAGCTGTAAACCTGGTAACTGATTTCGGTTTTGATAAGCTAGGCATTGTCAGGATACATACAGGCGTATTTGAATTCAATAAGTCTTCTCAACGTGTACTCGAAAAATGCGGATTCGAAAAAGAAGCGGTTTTTAAAAATGCCGTTACCAAACAGGGTAAGATTTACAACGAAATAAGATATGCGAAGTTGAAATAAATGCCCCGCAATAAGTTCACAATAAAAGTATTGAGGACGAAAGAAACAATTTTTCTTAGAATGATTTATTCGAAAATATTTAATACCCCGGCTACCATATAAATCTCTGTTAATGATTTTAACGTTATGGCTTTATATAGCAACACAGAAGGATTAGCGAGAAAGCGAGGGGCAAATTGCGAAACTAAATAAATAGTGAAAAAGGATGGATGTTAGGGAAAGTGGGGTATATTTGTTGATAGAAACAAGTTGGCATTCATTGTAAACAGACAAAAATTTCAGACAAAAGAAATAGTAATTCTATTAATAACAAAATCAATATCACATGAAAACAGTATTCAAAAATCTAATCTT
>CAIXAQ010000412.1 GCA_903917425.1 uncultured Bacteroidales bacterium | reverse complement strand
TAAGCTTGGTTCTGTTAATAAAATACAGAACTGAGTAAGTTGCTCTTGCCATTTTTCCAACGATTTAAGGTGAACAAATGTATTTTTTTCGAGCAACAATAACCGACGCAAGTTTTTCATTTTCAGTGCATAAGAACCTAAATCGTTGGAAAAATTCCCCTCCATTTTTTCCAACGATCTTCCAACTCAAACTTTGCTTTTTTATGCTTTTTTATGCATTTCCCATAAAGAAAAAACCACTGAAACGTATTGATTTTCAGTGGTTTGCTCTTTTTTGCATTACTTATCAGCGGAGAAAGGGGGATTCGAACCCCCGGTACCCTAATCGAGTACGACAGTTTAGCAAACTGTTGGTTTCAGCCACTCACCCATCTCTCCAGGGGCTTGCGAAAAAACATTTATGTTCATTCAAAACGGAGTGCAAAAGTAATCATAAAACTTATAAGTCCAAATTATTTCAAAGTTTCAGATCATTTTTTTTAATACGTGATACATACTGAAGAACCTGCACGTCACTAAATACTCCCAGACTGAACTTTTGGCAAATTCTTTTACTAAGAGCCACCAGTAATTTACCGACAGAACATATAGTTTATTGCCTTTTTCTTTTGGCACAATAAGTATTGAGAAAGAGTGAACAACAATATCTGTATTGCTCAGCGGGCGAAAGTTGATTCATTTCAAAAACGGCGCACTGTAATCGGTAAACTAAAAATCTATTTCAGCCTTGCTATTAAATCTTCCAGATCGTCGGTTTGAATGATATCGACATTTTTACTAATGACTTCATCGTGATTTCGCCGAGTTGTGCTGAAAACAGCAACCATTAATCCGTTGTTATGGGCGTCCGTTACCTGGTCGACTGAGATATCTTCGGCTTTAACTGTTATTCCCTTTAATCCAAGTTCTTTTGCAATTGTCAGCGCCTCGTCAACTTCAGAATAGATAAACAGGTTCAGATTGTTGTTTTTCGCCTTAAGCGTTTCGAGAAAATCAGCAGAAGGTGACTCTAAAGAAATGCTCTTTTCAATCTGATATTTTTCAATTACGCGTAAGAGAGCCCTTTGAAAAACATCCCTGTTGACTGCCGACTGGTCAGAACTATTAAATTTAATATCAAACGTAAACTTGTACATATTTGCATCAATGTTTGCGAGTAACCAGTCGATGCTGCAAATTTTATAATTCGTGTATGGCGTGCCTTTGTATTCGGCATCTTTTATTTCAGCCCAGTTTTTATTGCAGATTTCACCTGATCCATAGGTAGCCTCTTCCAAGTACTTATCGTGAAAACACACCAGAACACTATCTTTAGTGATCTGCACATCAAATTCTGAACCGTCGGCTCCCATGCTGATAGCCATCTGAATTGCTTCGTAAGAATCCAGGGGGTACTGTGCTTTTCCGACTCCCATACCGCCATGCCCCAGCACATATATTTTATTGTTAATGTTTACTATAGTGTACTCTTCCTCTTTGCTACAAGAAAATGTTAAGCAACTGATTGCTAAGAGTATAAATATTACCTTTTTCATATAGCCTAAAATATAAATCCTATCGAAACGCCTGCCCAATGTTGAAATCTTTCGTTAAATTCGATGTATGGCATGTATCCCGCCCGGATTAAAAGATTTTTAGCCGGATTTTGATAACGGTATCCAATACAGAAGGTGGTGCTGAGATGACTCATACGCCTGGGATTTCCTGTATTAATATCTGTTTCATTGGTATTTGAGAAAGATTCGCCCAAGCCTCCTTCTATTTTATGATTCTTTCCATAGGTTATTGTTACCGTGAATGGCATCACAAAATCAGGATTTATTTTCCCGTTATAGTCCTTCCAGTTATCAAAGCCAAATCCTCCTCTAAAATTTAAATCCAGCATTGACTTAACATTCAATACCCGTTCGTAATTCATTGAATGTGAGCCACCCGCCCCTCCCATTTCAAAATAAATTGCGTTTTTCTTTTGGCTTGCTGTTTCTTGCTGAGAATAAGTTGAATAAGTTACAAAGAACAAAAACAGTATCCCTATGCATTTTCGTAATCGATTAATTTCGTGATTGATACGCATAATATTTTCTGATTTTAGAAGTATGTATAAAAGATAAAAATGCTATTTGGTTTTATAATCTGCACGTAATTGTTTGAAATTTTGAGCGAAAATAGTCATTATTTTTGTTCGTTTTCTACATTTCCTTAACCAAATTTTATATCATCAATCGCTTCAATACCAGCGAATTAGAT
>CAIXAQ010000411.1 GCA_903917425.1 uncultured Bacteroidales bacterium | reverse complement strand
CCGGATTGCAGATGTCGGATTTCGGATTGCGGATTTCGGATGTCAGATTGCAGATTTACATCAACCCCTCAACCTATCAACCTATCAACTCATCAACTCATCACCCCATCACCCCATCACCCCATCAGTTCAACAACTCAACAACTCAACAACTCAACAACTCAACAACCTATCAACCCATCAACCCATCAGATCAACAACTCAACAACTCAACAACCTATCAACCTATCAACCTATCAACCCATCAACCCATCAACCTCTCACCCCATCAACCCATTGCCACATTAACTAATTAGCACATTAACACATTATTCTACATATGTTAAGCATCAGAAACCTGAAGGTTTCCATCAAAGGAAAAGAGATTTTAAAAGGAATAAACCTGGAAATAAATGCCGGAGAGGTTCATGCTATAATGGGACCAAATGGTACAGGTAAAAGTACCCTGGCCTATGTTATAGCCGGCCGCGAAGGATATGAAGTTACCGAAGGCGAAATTATTTTCAAAGGGCGTAACCTGGTAGGATTATCGGCTGAAGAACGTGCCTGCGAGGGTTTGTTCCTGGGATTTCAGTACCCGGTTGAGATTCCGGGTGTTTCGATCACCAATTTCCTTCGCACTGCTATCAACGAGCAACGCAAGTACCATGGACTCGATCCTGTGCCGGCTGCTGAATTTCTTGCCCGAATGGAAGAGAAAAAGAAAATGCTCGAATTGCAGGAGAAACTAGCCAGCCGTTCAGTAAATGAAGGCTTTTCGGGTGGAGAAAAGAAAAAGAACGAAATTTTCCAGATGGCCATGCTTGAACCATCCCTGGCCATTCTCGACGAAACCGATTCGGGCCTTGATATTGATGCACTCCGTATCGTGGCTACCGGTGTGAACAAACTTCGCCGTCCTGACAATGCAACCATTGTGATTACCCACTATCAGAGGTTATTGGAGTATATTGTTCCCGATGTTGTGCATGTGCTTTTCGATGGCCGCATCGTGAAATCGGGAGGGAAAGAGTTAGCCTTGCAACTCGAAGAAAAGGGATACGAATGGATTAGAAACGAAGCCTGATTTCAGTAAAACTCTAACAGATTTTAAGTATGGACGCAGGAATAATAACTAAAATATACGACCTCAAAGAGTATCTTACAGGCGTATTCTCTGCCAATCAGCAGGAAATATCTCATAACGATACGCCATTTATTGCTGCCAAGCGGGTGAAGGCGTTTGAGAAATTCAGTAAAGCCGGGTTTCCGCATTCCGCCCTCGAACGCTGGCGGGGAACCGACCTCACGAGAGCTTTGAATCATGAATATCACACCCTGCCGGAATCTCCTTCGGCCGACCTCGATATCGATAAAATATTCAAATGTGATGTCCCTCATTTCGAAACTTTGCTTGTTTCACAACTCAACGGATGGTATGCCGACCGGAAAAATCTGTTACAGGTATTTCCTAACGGCATGATAATCGGCAGTCTTTCAGCTGCTTCTGTAAAATACCCCGCATTGGTTGATGCCCATTACGGGCACTATGCTGATGATAATGCCGAAAGTTTGACCGCATTAAACTCGGCCATGTGGCAGGACGGAATATTTATATATATACCTGATAATGTTTCGGTTGAACAGAATATTCAAACGGTTAATATAACGGACTTTAAACAAAATCTGTTTCTTAATACACGCAACCTTGTCATTTTAGGTGAAAACAGCCACCTGCGCCTGGTTCAATGCGATGATTCCATCAATCACGATGTTACTTTCATCAATTCCGTAACAGAAGTAAAAATCGGGCGTAACTCCACGCTTGATCACTACAAAATGCAAAATAAAGATGATCATACCACGCTGATAAACAGCATGTATTTTCACCAGGACGAAGGCAGCAGTTTAACAACCAATGCAATTAGCCTGAATGGAGGATTGATACGCAACTTTTCGCATATTACACTCGATGGACCACACAGTAGTGCTTCCATCTATGGACTTTACCTGATGGATCGCTATCAGCATGTTGATAACCAGGTTTATATCAACCATGCTGCACCTGATTGTGAGAGCAGGGAACTGTTCAAAGGTGTTCTTGATGATCATGCAAGCGGAGTCTTTAACGGGCATATAAAAGTGCATCGGGACGCACAAAGAACCAATGCTTTTCAGACCAATAAAAATATTCTGCTTACCGACAAAGCCAGCATCGACACCAAACCTTTCCTGGAAATATATGCCGACGATGTAAAATGCAGTCATGGAGCAACGATTGGGCAGCTTGATGCAGAGGCATTGTTTTACATCCGTTCGCGCGGAATCAGCGAGGCCAATGCAAAAATTTTGCTGATGTATGCCTTTGCTGCCGAGGTAATTAACAAGATATCCATCTCGGAACTTCGTTTGCGCATGGACGACATGGTTAAAAAACGTTTGCGTGGCGAACTTTCGCAATGCGAGCAATGTGTGCTGAACTGCAGCACTCACGTACACAACAAAGTTGAGTTCGCAATTGATCTGGCTAAAATCTGATATTCAACGGGCATGATCGAAATTCCGGAACAAAAAATTCAATCGGTTAGGAATGATTTTCCTATTCTGTCGCGAAGTATTTACGGTAAACCCCTGGTTTATTTCGACAACGCCGCCACTACGCAGAAACCCAACAGCGTTATCGATGCCATCAGCAATTATTACAGGAATGACAATGCCAATGTTCATCGTGGCGTTCATTACCTTAGCCAGTATGCCACGGGTGCTTTCGAAGATGTGAGGAAAAAAGTGGCAACATTTGTAAATGCTCCTAGTCCGAACGAAATTATTTTTACGCGCGGTGCAACGGAGGCCATCAACCTGTTAGCATGGTCCTATTGCGAAATGTTTTTGCACGCCGGCGATGATATTATTGTTTCAGCACTCGATCATCATTCTAACATAGTTCCCTGGCAGGCAGCCTGCGAGCGTAAAGGGGCCAGATTAAAGGTTGTTCCGGTTACACCGGAAGGGCAATTGAACCTGGAAGTGCTTGAACAGTTGATGACAGAACGGACCAAAATGGTAGCTATTAGTCACATTTCCAATACATTGGGTACAATAAACCCAATCGCTGAAATTATTGCCATGGCTCACCTCAAAAATATTCCGGTATTTGTTGATGGAGCCCAGGGATTATCGCACGGGCCTGTTGATGTACAGAAACTTGATTGTGATTTTTACGCATTTTCGGCTCACAAAATGTATGGACCTATGGGAATCGGTGGTTTGTATGGGAAAACCTCATGGCTCGTGGAAATGCCTCCTTACCAGTTGGGTGGTGAGATGATTGACAGAGTTACTTTCGAAAAAACGACCTATAATGAAATTCCGTATAAATTTGAAGCCGGAACGCCGAATGTGGCCGATGTGATGGGCCTGGGTGCCGCCATTGATTACCTGAACAACCTGGGATGGGATTTTATTACAAGCCAGGAAAATGACCTGTTGAAATACGCTACAGCGCGGCTGCAGGAAATTGACGGCATAACAATCGTAGGAACTTCAGCGCAAAAAGCTGCAATTATTTCATTTCTGATTGAAGGAATTCATTTTTTTGATGCCGGCACCATACTGGATCATTTCGGAATTGCCGTACGCACCGGCAACCATTGTACTCAACCCCTGATGGAAGTTTTGGGAATAAGTGGTACATTGCGTGCATCAATGGCTTTTTACAATACGCGTGCCGAAATTGACATGCTTGTGGATGCCATTCATAAGGTAAAAACTCTTTTTGCCTAACCAGGATTAAAAAATCTGTTAAAATGACAATCAACGAAACTATAGATCAGCTAATCAATGAGTTCAATCAGTTCGACGACTGGATGGACAAGTACAACTACCTGATCGAAATGGGCAGGTCGGTCCCGCTGATAGACGAAACCCAAAAAACGGATGCTAACCTGATAGTTGGCTGCCAGTCGAGGGTATGGCTAAGTTCGGAATACAAAGAGGGTATAATCTATTTTACTGCCGACAGCGATGCCGTTATCACCAAAGGGATTGCTTACCTGCTCATACGCGTATTTTCGGGTCACACACCCACCGAAATTGTGGAAGCAGAAACAGGTTTTCTCGACAAGATTGGTTTAAAGGAACACCTATCGCCTACCCGCAGTAACGGTCTCCTCTCGATGGTAAAACAAATAAAATTGTATGCCTTTGCCTACCAGGTGAAAGAAAAAAACAGCTTGTAATGCGATAATTAATTAATGTGGTAATGTGATAATTGTTAACTCACATTATAACATCATATAATTGCCGAATTAGCACATCAACGCATTAGCACATTATCGCATTATCACATTACCGCATTAACACATTAATACTATGCGCAAACAAATAGAAAAAGATATTATCACCGAACGTATCGTGCAGGTTATCAAAACGATATACGATCCTGAGATCCCTGTGAATATATACGACCTGGGATTGATTTATACCATCCTGGTTGACGATGATTTCGTGGCACATGTAACCATGACTCTCACCGCCCCCAATTGCCCGGTGGCAGAGAGTTTACCGATTGAAGTTCACGAAGTAGTGAAAAACGTGGAAGGTGTTACGGATGCTAAAATCACTTTGACGTTCGAACCACCCTGGGAACGCGAAATGATAAGCGAAATGGGAATGCTTGAGCTGGGTTTTTTGTAGCACAACTTGTTGCCATACAAATACATACTTACGAATAAATTTCACTCAATAAATTATTGAATGAAACTGTTCGGACCTGGAAGAATCAGGAGGCGTTTTTTTAAAAAAACCCTAAACCGTGACAATACGGGCAAGATATTATTTTGATGTGCTGGAGTGATATTACTCACTACATTAAAAGAATACATCGAAAACAGAGCTTATTTTCAGTTTCATTAACCAATTTATACGGGAAATTAAACTTATTTACTGACAAATTAAAAAAAGCAATCTGGAAATAGTTTTTTTCTTTTCGTCCTTTTGTCTTGACACTTCTGCAAGCTCAGCGCAGGAACAAAAGGACCAAAAAATCAAGGCTTTATATAAATTTTACACATCTGTACGCCTTGG
>CAIXAQ010000410.1 GCA_903917425.1 uncultured Bacteroidales bacterium | reverse complement strand
CTCTAATTCTCTCACTCTTTACAAATACAATCCATCCAACGTCACCATTTCATTCAGGTATATTTTAGCCTCCTTTTATGGTGCAGTATCTGTTATTTATTAGTAACAATACTATTTACTCTACCAGGCTTAACTGTGCATATCTGTTCCGAATAACCCTCTTATAATCAGTCTTTAATTCATTCGAAATAAAGGACATATCAATCCAATCTATTGCCTTTGGCTTGTGACTTATCATTCTGATAAACGCTCTTTCTATTTGCTTATCATTTAATCCAAGCCCTTTTGCTAATTTTTCAAAATGCTCCTTCTTTAATTTACTTTTCTTGCCGTCTAAAGTCAGGGCAAGTTCTTCCGGGTCTTCAGGTATTACAATAGCCACATTCAACAAGTCGTAAGCAGGAGCCAAAACCCAGCCTGCGGGGCTTTCTATCATCGAGAAATTTTTAAGGTGCATATCGTTATTCCCGCTTAAAAAGCTAAATAACGCCAGTTCGAAGTAGAAGAGCTTATCCAGCAAGGTATTGTTGGAATAAGTGTGCAGTGCTTTCCCCACTTTCTCCATCGAACTCTTGTACTTATCAAAGGCTTCGGTTATCTGAAGCATATCCAGCATGTGAATTTTCTGCCCATTTACTGTTCTGTCAATTCTTTTTGTGATATACGACAATTCGCCGGATGCCAGACGGATCAAACTCGAAGGAACAACCCTTATTCCGAAAGCTTCTGCAATCCGCATGGTTACATGCTCATTTTCTGGCATTTCCGGATATTTACCTGATGGCGGTTTAAAAATGTATTGCCCGCCAAGTGCATCCACCACGGTCAATCGGGAATCTGCGCTTTCCTGCGTTGCTTTCACCAGCGACATTGATAATTTGGCTTGCACGCCGGGAACAGCAACACTGCGCTCTACAAAGTCTTTAGCCAAAACAGCCATTTGGTCTAATGTGTAGAGTATTAGTGGCGGTGTCGTAGTCCCAAAGAATTCCATACAGCATTTCGGATGAAAATCACCTTCACCCTCAATGGGTTGATAACAATATAAGCATTTACTTTTCATCGTCTTCACTTATAGGTATAACACTTACGGCTCCAATGCAGTTCCGGCAACAGGCCAATAACAGTCCCATGCGGTCGTTTTTATTTATTTTCCAGGTTGCAGATGCGATATCCAGTAGCCAACCCTCCGGGATTAAGCCATCAAAAAAAGGGAATAGACGCTTATCGGTATAGGGTTTATTTGCAACTGGCATGGAAAAAGTTATAAACTCTTTCGGATGTTCTGTCACAAAATTTCCGTCATAGAGAAATACAAATTCACCATCATCGGTTTCGGTGATAATCCCTGCAAAATGTTCTTTATAAAATACCTTTCCTTTTCTCATTCAGCTATTTCTTTGGTATTTACAGGAGCCAGTTCATGACCGAACATGCGCAATACCAGGTTAACCTTATCCATATTCAGGTTTGTTTTCCCTTGCTCAATTTTACGCAGCACGGTGAGTGCAACTCCGGCTCTTTCAGCAAATTCTTCCTGAGTCAGGTTTACATCTTTTCTACGCTCTTTTACAAATTCTGCTAATCGTTTCATTATACGTTTTTAAATATAATTCTGTACAAATATAACGAACTATATGTAATTAAATATAATTTAGAAAAAATAAATACAATTATATGCT
>CAIXAQ010000409.1 GCA_903917425.1 uncultured Bacteroidales bacterium | reverse complement strand
GTACGATATTACCTTAATATGATATAATAAACAAGTATTTAACGGGTAGTTTATAAAGCAACTTTCCGGTTTCTGAAAACAGCCCTGATTCTGATTTCGGTCTTACGAAACCACACTGCTGCCAGGGCAATAACGATGCGTGGCCAGATAAGCCAGTGAATGGCATATCCGAGGGTTAAAAAGAGTAAAGGGTCTTCGAGTTGTGAATGTGAGAGCGAAACATGATGGTTTAATAAATCAGCATCTTCGCGGCTCATTTTTCCTTTTTCCGATTCGTCGATCATGATGGCCGAACCATAGGCAAGGCCGATAAGATTGGCAACCAGCCAGGATAATGTTGTGCTGACGGGTAATCCCATCATTTTCATAACAGGGGATAATGGCTTTTCGATGGCTCCCATCCAGCCAAATTCATCTAAAATCCGTTGGAAAATTAAAAGGATATTTACCAGTACCAGGATTTTGATCGTGGTTCGCGTGATGGAATTCAGCCAGTGTAAAAAGGCTGCGCCAAATTCGCCATGCTGTTGAATCAAGGCAACGGTTTCTGTCGAAATGCTGCCCGGCATGACCATATTCAGCAGCCAGCCGATAGCGAAACTTCCTGTAAGCCTGAGCGCCAGCATACGAACTGCCGACGATCCGGTGCGTTTCATCACGGCAGTTTCGATTAAAAAGCCGTGCGAAACAAGGCACATGGCAGCCAGTATCGTTCCCTCCCGCACCGGCAACTGGAGCATGGAAAGCACTGCTACCACTGAGTAAATGTTGGTAAAAATACTCGTCACAATTACAATAGCCGATACGCCCGGAAGCCCGATATAATTAAAAACAGGACCTGTATAATGCGCCATCAGGGTAAGTATCCCGAAATAGTCGAGCAACATTACTCCGAAGGATACAGGAACAGTGATTTTGATCAGCCACCATGCCGTTTTCATACCTTTGGGCAAGGCGGAGGTAGCGCTTCGTTTAAGCCGTTGTAGTGTGCTGTGATGTTCCAATGCGAATATTAACCGGATAATGAGCGACAAAGGTACACTTTCTGGTCAGCTTGAAAAACCGGTGTACTAATGCCTGGCGGGAAAACGAAAAACCTGTTGACTTTTTCCTGAAAGGATTCAGCGCCAACAGGCAAATCTAAGAATATGAGAGTTTTGTATCAGAATTTCCCAAATTTGAACGAGAATCCTCCTGTAAAACCATTCAGGGGATTGGTATCAAAAGCAGATGGTTCGAGAGACGTTGTTAAACGATAGCTGGCTCCTAAGCCCAGTCGCATCCACCTCGTTACATTCATCTCAAGTTCGACGGCGGGCTCAAATATCAGGTAGGCTTCGGCATTTTCAACATATACATCGGTATAATCGTATGGGTAGTTATAATTTACGAGAGTGCTTTTGGCAATGCCTCCTGCGCCTATAAGGATGGGGAACGAAACATGAACCGGGAATTTAGGGTAAATGATCGGCTCGATCAGGAAACCGCCGTATCCCCCGGTATAATTTCGGCTAGTATGAGTTATATTTGACACTTCGTACGGCTCGGTAAAAAATCCTTTACCAGAAAACCCAATGGCAAGTCCGTGGTTTATAATCATAGCGAAAGTGCCGCCTGCGCCAAATGCATCGTAACCGGCTATCTGGGAGTATTCCGAATGAAAACCAAAATAGAACCCCACATTATGTCCCGGACCTGTCAGCGTTTGTATGCCGTCAGGGTTGTACTGTTTCTCGGGTTTGGGCGTGCTTCTAATATTCGTATCGGCAGGAGGCTTGGGATTTTGGTTTTCTTTATGCCCGAACAACCGCAAGGTATCCTGGCTATAGGCAGAAACGCTGAAACATAAGGCAATAAACAGGCATAAGACGGAAATATTTTTCATAGTATTTGTTGTTATTCGTTAGTTTTCAGTTTGTTGGTTGTTATCTTCAGGAATGGATTAAAAGGTATATCTCGCCCCGAGAGCAATTATAAATAAATGAAGCCCAAAGTTATGGTCGTCGAAAAACTCGAAATAGGGTTTGGTTTCGAGGCTTAATGCGATTGGGTAGCGGGGTATCAGGTATTCAAACGAAGCGAATGCGTCGAATCCCAACTGCAATGTATTATAACCGGAATGGTAATGATCGTTATTGTGCGAATCGTGATGATCGTAGTCGGTGCTTGCACCACCAATATGAGCGCCGGCCCCATAAATAAAGTTCATGTTAAGATCGTTGAACAAAAGTGCCGGCTTTTGCTTTTCGAAAAGAAAAACAACCGATGTTCCATGGTTTTGCCCCAGCAGCATAACCTCACCTGCTACATTGGCATCAAATAAGCGGCGATAGGCAATTCCTCCTGAGCCACCAAGCCGAAAACCGGCCGCCTGTTTGTAATTCTGACATATTGCTCCGACTGCAGCAAGCAAGATGAGTATAAGAAATGTAAAGGTCTTTTTCACAATCTGACGTTTATTAGGTTAATTAAATATCGCTTTGTTTTTGACGTGGTTGAAGTAATTTTGTTACACTGTTGATGTTAGAATAAATATTTTAAAAATGGGGGATTGAAATGCAGTGTTACTGAAAAAATTTTCGGGAGCCTTGCTCCCTGGCACAAATTCACTTTTTGCATTTCCATCAATTTTTCCACTTGTGCAACCTGAAAGTGCCAGAATAAGAGCAATCATGGATAGAAGTACGAAGAGTGCCGCGTTTATAATAAGTTGTGGTTTTTCGATTGCTTTCATTGCTTTTCGATTTTCTGTTTTATCTAATGACAGCAGGAGATTGGAAAAGTTGGAGTTTTTTGAAAATAGTTGAAAATATTTTATTGAAAAATCATCAGGTACCATTAAAACACCCGTTGAATCGCATTTCAGGAAAACCTATTTGTTCATCACGGTTAAAGAACCCGCTTTGCTTGTTACCGAAACATGCGAAGTGCCGGCTTTCCCTATTGTGCCTGTTGCCTGCATGGTTCCGGCCTTGGCATTCAGCGTTTCTTTCTTTAGCTGGCTGTTGATGGCAGGCGAAATATTCAGGTTGGTTTTAGCATCATATATCAGGTCCACGGAATAGGAATCGGATGTGCCTAAACCGAGAAAAAGATCGGTATATTCCGATTTGATAAAAATAGTGCGGAAATTTCGCGTGATGCTGTTCAGTTTTAACTCACCGTACTTAGTGTTCAGGTTACAGGCGGTTTTCAGCTCGTTCACCCTGATGCGGGAGAAGGATGTTTCGCCGCTCAGCGAAGAGCACGATTTTACGGTAAGTTTGTCGCGCGCCGAAACCAGTTCGATGGCATCTGTTTCTTCAATTTCGATAGTTGAGGAGCGGCTGTTCAGGTTTAGGGCGTTTGCTTTACGGAGTGTAAAATCGGAATAATTGATATTGAGTTGGGCGTTATCGGCATCCTGAATGCTTGCCGATCCAAATTCGAGTTTCAGTTTCAATGCCCCGCTGAAATCGCGGGCCTGCAGGTCGCCGTTCGCAAGAGTAATATCCACATTTCCTTTATGGCTGTCCATATACACATTGCCAAATTTGTTCTCAATTTTGATGGCATTGGTAACAGGCATATAGACAGTGTAGTTGATTTGCAGGTTGTTGCTGGTATTTATTACCTGTCCGGCGTACGAAACAACATCTTTCCAAAAAGTAGCACTGTTATCGTAAAATACGGTACGGGCACTTATCATATTTGCCGCTGATATCATTTCGCAGTCGATTGACGAAAGAATTTTTACCACTTTGGCCGCTTGTTTCGACTGTGCCGACATGCTCACTTCAATACGCACCGAATCTTTTTCCCAGGGTAACACATTGATATTGCCGTATTTATTTGTTATTTGAACCACGGTTCCGCTTTTCAGTTTAAAGCTTTTACTTTGCTCACGCTTTTCGGAGTAGGTCTGGGCAGCAAGAAACAGCGGAACCCCCATGATGAGCGCTATGATGTATAAGATTTGCTTTATCCTATTGTTTGTTTCCATGTTCGTTTTTCATTTATAAATGATGAATCGCAATTACAGGTTGGTTTGAGCTGGTTTTTGCGACGAAGAACCTGTTGTGCTCTTCCGTAATTCGGTTAGTATCTGATCAAGAATTTCGAGTTTAACCCTGTACGACAGCATGATAGCCTCAATTACTTTTTCATCGGCATTGCTCTGGGCGAGGTCTTTTTTTAATTCGGCATTGTTTTTATCCATTTCGATGAATTCCTTTTTCAGGTCTTCGATAATCTCGGGATGTAATTTGGTATAAGTAGCAAGTTCGGTTTGTTTGTTTCCAATCTGGGAAGTATAATAGGCTTCGGCATCCGAAAGTTCACTCAATTCAGGGCTGGAGGCTACAATTGAAGGTCTGAAAAATTTTGTTGATGATTTATGGGAATCCAGATAGTCGTTCAGCAACCAGGCTGAAGCGAAAATGAGAATCGCTGCTGCCGCTTTCCAAACGTAAGGTACTATTCTATAATGTTTTACTGCTGGAAGTTCTTTTTCAACTTTATTCCAGGCCATCGAAGGTGGTTCGAGGTTACTGAATGCGTCGGCATTCTCTTTGACGAATAGTTCTAATTTATCTTTATTCATTTTAATTTTCTTTTTTATGTTAATACAAGGGCATTGCCAGCATCGATTCTTTTACCAGTTGACGGGCACGCATGTACTGCGTTTTGGAAGTGGATTCCGAAATATGTAAAATCTCTGAAATCTCACCATGATCGTAGCCTTCGAGGAGATAGAGAGAAAATATTACTCTGGCTCCTTCGGGTAGTAAGTTCATTGCTCTTTTCACCCTTTCGACACTCAGGTGCAATTCCTCTTCATCGATACTTTCTTCGGGAACAGCCGGAATGTATAACTCTGTTATTTCCTGGTCAACCCAGTTTATCTTCCTCTTTTCGAGTGCATTAATGCATTTATTGATCACAATTTTTTTAAGCCATGCGCCGAACGTGGATTCGAAGCGGAATGATTCCAGCCTGCGGAAAGCATCCGAAAAACCTTCCTGCAGCATATCCTTCGCCTCTTCGGCATTGTTCATCATGCGGTAACAGATATTATACATAGCCTTTGCATACGAATTGTATAACTCGTTGTATGCTTTCCGGTTACCGGCTTTACATGCCTCAACCACTTGCCTGTGTATATCGTGACTCTCCTGATTCAAGCTGCCGGCCTGCGTTTTAGTTATAATGACAGAATAAATTTATAAGGGTTGTAAAATTGGATTAAAAATAAATAATAAATCCTGCTTCTGCTGATTTACTGGAATTAAACCGGAAACAACACAGCTATGATACGGTATTTTGGTATTCTCAGAATAAAGTTTTAAGTCCGCAGGCACCACAGAATTTCGATCCGGGTTTTAAAGGGTTTCCGCATGAGGGACAGAATTTCGGTGCAGGCATAGGTGGAGGCGTTTGAACCTCAGGCTTTTGCTGGTATACATTTCCGGCAGGCGAATCGACCGGCGAAACCGTATACTGAGAATTCTGCATTTTTTGAAACCTGGTTTTTTTTCTCCGCCGAACCAACCCGGCAATTATTGCAAGTATGAATACGATACTACCGGCTAGCATTAATACCCGGCTGGAAAGGAATTTTTCCCAGCCTATCGCATCAGTGCTTCCTTCATCAGGGATTTCGACAACTTTAACCCCCGGGGTGCTTTCAGCAATCAATTGCCATTGCCTGCTCACTGCCTGAACATCAACTTCCGTTGTCGACGTTACGGTATTAAAGTCGGATGAAACCGATTCGCCCTGATGGATAGCAACCGATTCGCCGCTTTTGTTAAACTTCAGGTCAATATTTCCTTCCAGAAGATCGAGCTTCATGGCTTGTTCGCTGACAAAGAGCGAAAATCGGGTTCCTTTCAGCACCAGTCCGCAATCTTTCAGCTCAATAATGACCTCGCCTTCGCTGGTACTATGCCCATTGAAATATAAAATTCCCTTATCAACATGAATCTTCATTACTCCTCCTTCATCCGATACTATTTTGAATTGTGTGTTCGGACCTGCAGTAAGTATCCCTTTAGGCAACAGGCTTAAGGTAAGGTTGCCTTTTTCGCGAACGACATAGGTTGTTCCAATGTACCTGGTGCCCAGGTTGGTATACCTGTCGCTATTAACCCGGTTCTGTTCTCCCCAGGGATCGATGTAGTACACAGAGTCATTAGCTGTTAGCACCTGGCCTAAGTATGGAATGCTCTTTTTCACCAGACCTGTTCCTCCGCATTCAACAGTTTGTGCTCCAAGCGGAACAGCTTGTTTTCCATTAATCAACACTTCCGGGTCCCCTTCATTGAGTTCGAAAGTATTGGTCCCGCAACATGAAGAATGAGAGCCATTATCCCCAACAACCACAGCAGGCAAGCCATTGATATTTATACCGGCACTGCCATTTAAGTACCCGACAGTTTTATGAGGACAGGCAGGACAACCATGAGCATCGGCTGAACAAATAGCATAGCAACCCGTGTGAGCATAAAGTGAGGCTTTTACAACTTCTACCTTAATTTCTTTTCTATATACAGTTCCCTGGGCGTCAATAGCCGTTAACATAATCTTATTCGATCCCGTTTTTTCAAATACGGGACTTGAAAGGGGTCCTTTGTCGGGTGTAAAACTTGCGGTTCCGCTCCACTTAATATCATCAGAAAGATCAACCTCGTTCTCAGTGCCCTCGTTAAGTATGCAACTGGCTCCAAATTTCCAGCCTTTGTCGAAAACCCTCGGACTTTCCCCCAACGGGTATGTAAGCTGCAAACCTTCACCCGCCGAAAGCGAAGCTGTATAGGAAAGGAATTCGGTACCTCCGCCCTCTTCGCTATTGGTAATAGTCAGTTTACCGGTGATCTGCGAACTGCTTCCGCTGGAAGTGACCTGGCCGGAAAGCCTGAAACTGACCTGCTCGGTTCCGTTCTGCTTGCCGTCGAGCATAATCAGGGTAGTTTTGCCGGG
>CAIXAQ010000408.1 GCA_903917425.1 uncultured Bacteroidales bacterium | reverse complement strand
TAATTGTTATCCTTTCACTTTCAATACGTTTGCTCATACATTCTGCCCCCATTCGTTAGGGTTTTCGCGCCATTCCATCAGAGACTTCATTTCCGAATCCTTTATGAAATTCTGCTCCAGAGCCTTCCTGATCAGAAAATCATAATTAGTAAGCGTATGCAAACTACAGTTTGCCGCCTTAAAACTTTCGTCGGCAACACTTAACCCGTATGTAAAAATGGCAACCATTCCCTTAACATTACAACCGGCATCGCGCAAAGCCTGAACTGCATGTAAACTGCTTTTACCTGTCGAAATAAGATCTTCGACAACTACTACCGACTGACCACTTTCGGCCACACCTTCAATCTGATTTTCGAGTCCGTGACCTTTCTTTTCGGAACGAACGTAAACGAAAGGTAATCCCATTTCCTGGGCAACCAAAGCCCCGATTGCAACTGCCCCGGTAGCCACACCAGCAATCAGGTCAACGTTGCCATATTCTTCGGCTATCAACTTTACAAATTCCTGGCGGATATAAGTGCGGATTTTAGGATAGGACAATGTACGGCGATTGTCGCAATAAATAGGGGATTTAATACCAGATGCCCATGTAAAGGGGTTCGAATTATCGAGTTTTATTGCTTTAATTTGCAAAAGTGATTCGGCCGTATAAAGTGCTGTTTCTGTAAAATCTTTTCTCATGGGGCAAAGGTATCTAGTTTTTTTGAATGATAGGTCAATATTGATAGGTGAGAATCTTTTAAAATGCCGGAACGATTCTGCTGGAATTGATATTGATTTCACGGACAAGGCTGATCTATGCAAGGCTTTTCGCCATTTTAGTGATAACCCGGATTGCGCAAATTTAAGAATAAAAGCGGCACAAAATTTTGCGGATGCATGCAAAGATTTCAACAGTATGTTCTACCGCATTGAGGCAGCAGGTGGTATTGTACGAAACCGGGAAGGTGATTATTTATTTATCAAAAGGCTGGGCGTATGGGACTTGCCTAAAGGGAAACTGGATAACAACGAGTCGGCACGGAAGGGCGCACTTCGCGAAGTTACTGAGGAAACCGGGCTTAACGATCTCCGTATCTCGAAACAATTATTCTCCACCTACCATATTTATACGGATAGAGAAGGAACTGAAATTCTGAAAGAGACGTATTGGTTCGAAATGATGAATAATACACCGCAACCACTTGTTCCTCAGTTGGATGAAGATATCACCGAGGTCAGGTGGTTCAGGAAGGATGAACTTGAAATTCCGTTGAAAAATACCTATGCTTCGCTGCAGAACCTGTTAGAGGAATACCTTAAAAGTTAAATCGAGGAAGTTTTCGATTCAGGTAAATTCCCGGTAAGCAAAAAACCGGCCATAGCAGAAAAGGAAAGTAAATTTTTACCTTTGCAAAAACATTTATATGAAAATTGCCATCTTTCCCGGTTCTTTCGATCCTGTTACACTAGGACATGACTCAATCGTGAGGCGTGCTTTGCCATTGTTTGATAAAATTATTGTCGCTATCGGGGTAAATGCCGAAAAAAGCGGGTATTTTGCTATCGAAAAACGGCTTGATTGGCTTAAACAGACTTTCAGCGATTTGCCTCAGGTAAGTGTTGAAAGTTACAATGGGCTTACTGTCGATTTTTGCAAAAAAATGAATGCTTCCTATATTATCCGTGGGTTGAGGACCTCCGCCGATTTCGAATTTGAGCGCAGCGTGGCACAGGTAAACCTGAAACTTGTTCCCGACATCGAAACCGTTTTTCTGCTCACATTGCCCGAATATGTGATGATTACATCTTCGATTGTACGTGAAGTGCACAAACACGGTGGCCATATCGGACAGTTCATTCCTGAGAAAATATCAATTTAGGAAGCTTTTGAATCTGCAAAATCCATTCTCTTTTTGTGTCAGAAGTGAGGAGATCGGAGAAGCTAAAAGTATAGAACTCAAGTGTTATAATACACGGGGATGTTTGACGCTTTTTTTGTGTTCCCAAGTTTCAAAAGGAATACAGGCAATACCTGGGTTTTGGGTTCCTGTTTTTTTTGAATGCCAAAAAGTATCCCCTGCAAAATATGCGTTTAGCATAAAATTGATTCTTATTCTCTAAGAGATAAATCAATAAATCCTGTTCCATCCCAAACCGGCACTGCGGTTGAGCTATTCAAAAGAAAACAGTATCGCAGGTCATTGTGCTGTCCGAGTTGGTGTAAACGCTGGTAATGATTTGCTTTTTTAACTGCTTCGGGCAATGAATTTTTGGCTGATGCCCAAAGTGACAGGGAGGCGGAAGCCGCATCGCAAGAAGAAATGAACCTGCCCGACATTTCCAGCACCTCAGCCAAAGCCCCGGCACAAAGCGTATCTTCGAGGCTGAAAGTGTTCTTCCATCCCGAACATAGTATTACAACGTTCTTCTCTTGCTTTATCAGCCAATCACTTAGTGCATTCAGGTTTGTAAATGAAGCAAGAGCAATGTCATTATAGCTTTTAGCCATTTCAACGGCTTGTGTACCGTTGGTTGTGGAATAAGCAAGTTGTTTTCCTTTAAAGGATTGTTTTAAAAAATCGGTTGGCGAATTTCCAAAGTCGGCGAAATCGACTTTCTTCCCATCGCGCTCGGCAGCAGTAAGAAACCCCCGGTTTTTATAATCCCAAAGTTCTTCGAGTTTTGAAACCGGAATGATCTTTTCTATTCCGCTATCGAACGCGGCGCAGAATGCGGTGGTCGCCCGCAGTACATCCACAACTACCACAAGCAGGTTATCCTTTGTTGTGATGAAAGGAAACAGTGCTGGCGAAAGGCAAACCTCGATGGTGTTCATTTAACGATTGACGATTGGTGACTGGTGATTGGTGACTGGTGACTGGTGACTGGTGACTGGTGGCTGGTGATTAGTGGCTGGTGATTGGTGGCTGGTGATTGGTGACTGGTGACTGGTGACTGGTGATTGGTGACTGGTGATTGGTAACTGGTGATTGGTGACTGGTGACTGGTGACTTGTTATTGGTGACTTACGAATTACGAATCACAAATTACGAATTACGAATAAAGAATCACGATTTTCCATTAACTATTAACTACCCCTTATAGAAAGGCATTTTAACCACCTGTGCTTTTAGTGCTTTATCGCGTATGCTGATAAATATTTCGCTTCCCGATTTCATGTAAGCAGTTGGAACGTAAGCCATTCCAACACCTTTTTTAACGGATGGGCCCATGGTTCCGCTGGTAACCACGCCTATTTTATTACCCGCAGCATCTACCACATCATACCCATGACGAGGCACGCCTTTGTCCACCATTTCGAAACCAACCAAACGGCGCGAAGTTCCTTCCGTTTTATGTTTTAAGAAAATATCCTTATTTATAAAATCTTTCGAATCCGTAAATTTAGTGATCCAGCCAAG
>CAIXAQ010000407.1 GCA_903917425.1 uncultured Bacteroidales bacterium | reverse complement strand
TCATTCATTCATTCGTTCATACATTCATTCAGTTCATTCCTCGTCCTGTTAGATAGGGTTTTTTAAATTAAATAATAATTTTGCGGTACAAGACTAATTTACCGTTATGAAAACAAATTTCCGTTTCTTTTTGCTGATCGCTATATTTTCAAGCCTGTTGTTCTCAGCTTGTGAACCAGTTGACACAACCGCTCCGGGTAGCGATGCCCGTGATCCCTTTGTCGGCTATTGGCAATTTATCGAGAGCAGTTCGTATAAAAGCACTGATGGGCAGAGCTTTATAGTTTCTATTTCCAAAGACCCGGTGAATAGCACACAGGTACTGCTTAAAAACTTTGGAAATCCCGGATCGCAAAATGTATCTGTTACCGGTATTGTCACTGCCAGCCAGATTGTAATTGCTTCGCAAAGCATGAGTAATGGGTGGATAGTTGAAGGATCGGGAAAAACAACGAATGTGGCAAAGACAGCAATGTCGTGGACCTATTCGATTACTGCAGGCGGCGATAAGACGGATTATACCGCGGTATCGACACTTCAATAAAAAAACAGGAGATTTTCTAATATCCGCGATCTTCTGCTAATAATTGCAATCAGAGAAACTTTCCGGTTTGTCAAACCATTTTAAAAAAAACACTCTCCTGAATCCATAAATCAGGAGAGTGGGAAATATTACCGGAACTGCATTTTATACTATCTCTGAATACAGCCTCATAAACTGTACCCTTTCGAATTCAGCAGGGTTTGCAATGCTTTGCTGGTTCATTTTACCCCTGAAAGCATCGATGGTGGCATAACCTTTTTCATCCATCCATTTGCTGACGTCTTTGATGATTTCCGAAATTACAGGGTAACCATGTTTGTAAATGGCTGATACCACTTCAATTGCTGTTGCCCCGGCCAACAGCTGCTTGATGGCCGTTTCGCCTGTATGAATTCCGGTTGTAGCCACCAACTGGCAACCGGTTCTGCCTGACAGTAAGGCTATCCACCGCAAAACATGCGAATATTCCGAAGGGTCGCTCAGCATGTACTTGGCATGTGTTTCGAGTTTGTTTATATCAATATCAGGATGAAATGGCCTGTTGAAAAGCACCATTCCGCCAATGCCTGTTTTCGAAAGTTCAATAGCGGTGGTAGCCAGACCCGAAAAATAATAACCCATTTTTAACGAAACCGGAATTTTAACCTGTTTCAGAACGGCTTCAATAATATCAAAATACACTTTTTCGTTTTCCGAGGAATTTTTCATTGTATTCGAAGGAAGAACATACACATTGAGTTCCAGGGCATCAGCACCGGCTTCTTCAATTCTTCGTGCAAAATAATGCCAGTCGTAGGCCGTTGTGCAATTGATGCTGGCAATAACAGGAATATCAACTGCTTTTTTAGCTTCGGTTACAAAGGAGAGATACTTCCTCAAGGTCAGGTCTTTAGCATGATCGGTAAGGTATGAATATGCTTCTTCGTAGTCATATTCCCTTTCATTCAAAACGGATTGGTATCCTTTATTAAATGAATTGCCGTTGTCTTTTTCAGTCTCGCTCAGGTAGCTATCCATTTCGTGAAGAATCTGCTCCTCAAAAATAGATTTTAACACAACTGCTCCGGCACCGTTTTCGGCAGCATGTATAACACCGGCTACAGTTCCTGTCATTCCTGAACTTCCAACGATCACAGGATTTTTCAATTTTAAGCCAAGGTATTGGGTTGATAGATCAGCCATAATGATTTTCTTTTGAAGTTTTGAATATGGTAACAAAGATAGAATACTCTGGTAATGGATAGTTAGATTGAACTAAGATTCTTAAAAATAATTTTAAGGGCTTTTTTCGTGATTCAAAGGCCCGGCTTAGGAAATGGAAATAATTTTTATTTGCATGCCGGGCTATTTACCAGTAACCGCTGATTCGGATACACCTCTTCTTCGAAATACTTACAGGAATGTGCTGTCACATTTACAAAAATGGCAAACCAAAATGCGAAAAAAAGATGATTATTTACTTTGATTGACCCTCAGAAGGCCTTTAATATTTTACTTATAAATGAATGCTGATTGCACCGGTCAGCATGGAAACCAGCAGCATGACCAATGTTGTGGCAACAGCCCATTTTAAGGTAAAACGCTGATGTGCTTCGAAACTAACTCCGGCCAGTCCGACCAATAAGTAAGTAGAAGCTACCAGCGGACTCAGCATGTGAACCGATTGCCCTAAAAGCGAAGCCCTTCCGATTTCGACCGCTGCAACTCCGAAATGTGATGCGGTTACCGCTGTTAATGGTGCAATCCCGTAAAAATAGGCATCATTGCTAATGAAATAAGTGAATGGCATAGAAGTAATAGCAGTAATTACCCCCATGTTGGGGCCCCATGAATCAGGAATAATATGAATGAAACTTTGCGCCATGGCATCCAGCATCTTTGTGCCCGACAGAATGCCCGTAAATATGCCTGCCGCAAACACCATTGAGCCAACAGATAAGGCACTGCCTGCATGTGCTGCCAGTTTTTTCCGCTGTTCGTCAAGGTTAGGGAAGTTGAGGATCAATGCAAGGGCAAGACCAACCATAAATGTAATTGCAATCGGGAATAATCCCGAAACCAGGGCAACAATCAAAACAATAGTAAGCAGCAGGTTGGTGAAATAGACTATTTTATTCTTAATTTCTTTACTTTCAGGTACATCAATATGTATGATTCCTAAGCGTTTTCGCTCTTTTAATCCAAAATAGTAAGCAACAAATAATACCCATACAATCGAGGCCAGCATGCTCGGAATAATCGGGTTAAAAAGTTCGGTTGGATTAAGGTTTAATGCGCTCAAACAGCGTGCATTTGCCCCGGTCCATGGCAGTTTGATCATGATACCGACACAGAGGGTGAGAATGGCAGTGAGGATCAGTGGGTTTATTTCAAGGCGTTTATACACCGGAAGCATTGCTCCCACTAGGATAAGGTAAGTTGCAGCACCGTCACCATCCAACGCAACAATTAAAGCAAGGATGCAAGTGCCCATGATAACTTTTAGTGGATCGCCTTTCGCAATTTGCAATATCTTAATTATCAATGGCTCAAAAAGTCCTACTTCGAACATGAGTCCAAAATACAAAATTCCAAACATGAGCAGTACGCCTGTTGGTGCGGTAGACTTCAGCCCATCTTCCATCATTTTGCCTAAATCGGTTCCACTAACACCGGCAAAGAGTCCAAACAAAATCGGGATCAGGGTCAATGCAACAAGAGGCGATAGCCGCTTGGTCATGATCAGTGTAATGAAAGTTGTAATCATCCCCAAGCCTAGTAAGGCCAGCATTGATTCGCTCATAGTTTTTTATATTATTTTCGATTGGAGAACAAACAAATCCAGTTATGTTTTTCACAAAACAGTGGTTCCAATCATAATAAAGTTAAAAGAAAGAGGTAACCGTTTCTGTTTTAAACGGTTAACCTCTTCTCCAACTTCAATCAATCCTCAATCACCCAAATTTACTGTTACTGGAATCGTTCATAGATCATCGGGAACAATAAATACAGGTTTCTTAAAGGAATTTAGTAATACAAGTAAGTATAAACTTCTACAAAATCAGCACCGGTACGGGTAATTTTCGAAGGTCTGTTTTTAGAATCAAATTCGTATGTAATGGTAGTCCTTTTTTTAACAATCGGGGTTGCACGTGGATCCCAATAATCCAGGAAATCAACCATTTTTTTGCTGGCTTTTCCAAACAGGTTACCAACCGGCAGGGTATTGCTGTCGACCATGTTAGTCTGCTGAATATTATTTACATTGTCACCGATAGTAAAGGTAAACTCCTTAATTTTTTTCACGGTAACTCCATCATCATCAAAAGTGGTGTGTTTCATGACATTGCCATTTGTGATTACCGCCTGCATTTTTAAATGATCAGCGCCACCCCAATGTTCAATAATCTTTAACAGGTAACCATCTGCATCATACTCATAGGCAGCATATTCGCCACTGCCCCAGTCTTCTTTGGTTATCATGCCCTGTGCATTAATATCATAATGAGTTGCAGAGGTTCCTTTTGTGATAGTAAGTTTACCGGCTACCGAATAATCGTAAGTGATTGTTTTGTCCAGGGCAGCATTCCAGTAATCGTCGATTTTTGTTACCTGTTTGGTAGTTGCATTGTATGAGAATTCATACGATTCAACGCCATCGGTATAAACTACACCAATCGTTTTAATTAAGGAAGGAGTCGAAAATGCTACATCGGCTCCATAGGCAGTACCATCGGCATTGGTTGCATAAGCTCTTACATGATAAGGTGTTCCGGGGGCTAAGCCGGTAATGGCGCTGGTAAATGTGCCAATACCTGTACCATCAGTAGTTTTCGAATCGGCAACGGTTGGATCGGCAGTAGTTCCCCAGCAAACGCCGCGGGCAGTAACCGGCGAAGTTCCTTCGGCAGTGATATTTCCACCCGAAGTTGCTGTAGTTTCAGTAACAGCAGTAACCGATGTTGTGCTGATAGTAGGAGGATTAGTATCCTCCTTACATGATACAAATGACATGGTGACTAAAGCAACCATGCTCAGAAAATAGAATTGTTTTTTCATTGTTTGTGTGATTTAGGGTTAATAATTATGTTGGGTTGGTAATAAGAAAACTAATTGTTCCCGGCTATTATAATCAGGGCCAGGCCTGCTGTAAAAAGTAAAAACATAAATGCAAGCAAATTATTCACTGATTTGCCGGCACCTTTAAATTCTTTCCAGATAAATACGCCCCAGAAAGCTCCGATCATGGTTGCGCCTTGTCCAAGTCCGAATGAAATAGCATATCCTGCTTTATTTGCGGCTAAAAGGCTTAAAGATGTCCCCAAAGCCCAGATCATTCCACCAATAATTCCTGATAAATGGCTTTGAAAATTGCCTTCGAAATATTGTTTGAAATTAACCGGTGTGCCTTCAATAGGCTTCTTCATCAGGTATGTATTGAACAGGAAATTGCTGATTACGATCCCGATTACGAAAAAGAAAAAGGCTGCGTAAGGTGTTAGTTTTCCGGCTTCGGATAATCCGGCAGCAGTAGCATCGGGATCGACAGCAATAGCTTTGGCAACGAAACGGAAGAACCATGCCATCAGAAATCCTGCTGAAACCGAAAGAAGGATTCCTTTCGTGGAAGTTTTCTTTTCGCTGATGGCGTGTTTTTTATACGCCAGCGCATCCAGGATGATAGCAACAACTACAATACCCACACCAATAAACAAGAACATAGGATCGCCCTTAGGAGTAGCCATATAATTAATAAGCACTCCCAAAACCATGCAAATACCTACTCCGACCGGGAATGCAATAGCCATACCCGCAACTGAAATAGCAGCTACCAAAAGAATGTTGGAAAGATTAAAGATGATGCCGCCTAATATGGGATTGAGAATACTTGAAGTGCTTGCCTGTTTGATACTTTCCAGAAAGCCCATGCCGACACTGCCGGTACTCCCGAAAGTGAAACCAAAAAGCAGGGAAAACAAGAGTATTCCGATTACATAATCCCAATAGAAAAGTTCGAAACGCCAGCTTTTGGCGGCCATTTTCTGGGTGTTGGCCCACGATCCCCAGCAAAGCATGGTAACAAAAGTGAGAACAACGGCCAGTGTGTAACTACTTACGATGAACATGGTTTTTAGTTTTAGTTAGTATTAATTTGGTTGAAGATTTATATTAATTTTTGTTGGAAGTCCGAAGACGGAAGTCCGAAGACAGTTCATTGCAGTTATTCTGATAAAGTCACGCCTTTCGCTAAATAATTTGTTTTAGCTCTCATTCTGTATTTTTCACATCTGAACCAATTACTAATACTTTCAATTTATGACACCCTGCTTCCGACTTCGGACTCCCGACTTCGGCCCTATTTATTTGTGAAATCTTTTTGCTGTAAATACTATTATCTCCGGTAAGCCGGCAATGAAAAAATCAAAACCGCCATTGCCTTCCCTAACCCGGTATTCATGAGGAAGGTCCTTGTCGCGTAATAGCATATGCGCATTCCCGTTGCCTTTATAGAAATTGCCTTTATCTGGCGCATCTATATAAAATGAAGTGCGTTCGAGGGCTTTGGGTTTCATTTCTGAGATCAAGCCTGAAATCAGGCTATCCGGAAGAAATGCATCGCTCAGAACGCATGCGGTAAATTGTTCCTGGCTGATGGCTATTCTGCAGGCATCTGCAGCTTTTGCCTGGAATCCTGTGATGGCACGGAACCTGTACCCTTTGCGAATTCTTAATTTTCCTTCAAGCTCCGGTAATGCATCAGCCATGTGGTTCAGCGCAATTTCAGGTAAAAACACCAATAGCATAGGGCAAACCTTATTCTTATTCATTTTACTGTTGACAACTGCTGCAATTGCTTTTTGCTGCGACGCTGAAAAATCGCCTGCAAAATAAATTACCGGGTATAAACGATCGGATTCATCGTATCCGGCAGGGACATATGCAAATGCAGGCTCATTAAGAATAGTCAGTTTTCGTATTTGCTTCTCAGGCAACTGGCTGTCGGAAATTTTAGCCGGAGTATCTCCCTGGTATGCTTTGCCTTCAAATGCATCGTTAATAAACCGTAACGCGTTTGGCAATGCCGAACACCAGTATTGAAAACTGTGTCCTCCATCGCGGACACGGAATTCGTGGGGAATTTTCAGGTTTCGCATCAGGATATGCAATTCCTCGTTGCTCCGGCAAAGTGTTTGTTCCTTGTCGCCATTGTCAATGTATATGTTGATCTTTTTAAGTTCATCAGGTGACATTTGAGAAAAGATGTAGAAAGGACTATTCTGTTTGTAATATTCTGTGATCCTGTCCTTGCCCTTAAAGCCCAGCTCACCAAACAGGCGACCCCATTGCTCATCCCAGCCGGAGGCATCTTCAGTCATGTACTGTTCTTCGGTACGAACCGATGTACTCAGGGATACTGCGGTTCCAAACATTTCCGAATGTTTCAGATGAAGGTTAAGTGCTCCGAATCCTCCCATGGAATAACCCATTACAGCCCGATGCTGCCTGTCGGCAATCGTACGGAAAAGACTGTCGATATAAGGCACCAGTTCTTTTACAAACATATCCTGGTATAAAAACGTGCCTTTATAGTCGTTAACATAATAGGTTCGGAATGCTTCAGGCATCACAAAGATCATGGGTTTGGTTTCCTCATCTTCAACCGCCTTATCAGCATACTGGCTGATCTGACCATATTCGAGCCAGGAAGTTTCATTATCACCCAAGCCGTGTAATAAATAAACTACCGGAAAGGCTTGTTTCACATCATAATAATTCGTCGGCAGGCAAACGGAAAAATGAACATCCTGTTTCAGGATGCGGCTTGGCATTACCATGCTTTCCATAATCCGCAAACCCGGAGCAGCAAAGGAATTGCTGAGCAGGAGCAAGCATAAGAAAAACAACAGGGCAGTTTGTTTCATTTTCTAATTTCTAAGGTGAATATTCATAAATCCGGCAGATTCGTCGAGTCCGTTCAGAAATGATTCGTGCGAAGGAGTTCCCTGCCGGACCCTGTACTCATGAGTTAAATCATTGTGGCGCAGACCCATGTAAAGTGAGTTGTATCCTGCATAGTTAATTCCCTCGTCGCATATATCGAGGTAATAACTGATGGCAGGATTGGTTGCAGTGGCGTCATGAGGTATGTTCGCATCAAAAAGCAGGCAGGCATTGATCAGATCAGCGCAGTAGGGAATCAATTGATAAGCCAGCAGTCCGGCTTCTTTGTTTCCAAGCAAAACAGTATGCTTACTGTCAGCTATAGCCCGGTATTTTGCCCTTACCTGGCTAATGATCTGCTTGAGAACTTCTGTTGTAACAGGTTCTGTTTGCATAGGAATTTCGACAACCAGCGAATTTGGTATTTTGCTGCTGACCATATCGGAATTGAGCAGGGAAAGCATGTTTTGTGATTCTTTATCCTGTGTAGCTGCATTCCTGTCGTGAAGTGCAAGTATTACCGCATAGTGATTTGTATCAGACAAATAAGTTGGAGGAACAGATACATTAAAGGCTATTTCAGAACCTTCAAGTTGCTCAGCAAAAAT
>CAIXAQ010000406.1 GCA_903917425.1 uncultured Bacteroidales bacterium | reverse complement strand
GGGAGATACAATCAAAATACCGGTTTATACCAATGGAATTGAGCCATTATCGGCAACCATGGTGTGGACTGACCGTCCTTCAATCAAATTTACAGCTTTTGTCAATGATACCTCGCATATGCTGGTTAATGACCTAGATTTGCGGCTTATAAACACTTCATTACAAAAATATTATCCCTGGAAACTTAAAGGAAGCACACCCGCCTCCGCTGCTACAAAAGGCGATAATATAGTTGATAATGTCGAAAAAGTGGATGCCGGAAATACTACTACGCAGGAAACCTGGTACGTTCAGATTACTCATAAAGGGACACTCGTTGGGGGGCAACAGGATTTTTCCCTGGTTCTGAGCGGTATATCCTCGCCACCTGTCACATCGACCTGGAATGGAGTAACAAACAACGAATGGTACACCGTCTCCAACTGGAGCGATGGTGTTCCCGGATCAAATACGGATATAGTTATTCCTTCAGGGAAACCCTATTACCCAACCATCTCCCGCATTGCAATCTGCAATAATATGACCATCGAATCCGGTGCATCCCTGCTTGATAATGGGTTATTGACTGTCAAAGGCATTGCTATAGTAAAAAGTGCGATTTCCGGGAGCGCATGGCACCTGATTTCAGCACCGGTTTCAAATGCTGTTTCCGGCATGTTCGTTGGTAAATATTTACAAAAGCATGATGAATCAACAAATGCCTACAGCGAAATTATTTCCGGCAACGAAGGACTAATTCCTGCGAAAGGTTATGCACTCTGGCATAATGCCGGCTTCGAAGCTACATATTCCGGAAACCTGAATACAGGAAACAAATCTTTCTCCATTTACCGGTCAACCAATGACTTGCTTAACAGTGGCTGGAATTTAGCGGGCAACCCTTACCCTTCAACTATCGACTGGGATGGCGCATCTGGCTGGACCAAAGATAATGTGAACGATGCCATATATTTTGAAAAAAATGGAGATTGGGCCACTTATGTTGGAGGTGTTGGTACTTTAGGAGGTTCACGATACATTGCATCCGGTCAGGGATTTTTTGTAAGTGCAACAAATGTAGGTCCAGGAACAATAGGTATGTCAGATGGAGTGAGAGTGCATAATGAAGCCTCATTCTTTAAAAATACAAAAACAGGGAATCTTGTCAGGATCGAGATTTCGGGGAATGGCTATACGGATGAGGCAGTTGTTCGTTTTATACCCCAATCCACCAATGAATTTGACGGAGCCTTTGATGCAATTAAACTTTTTGGATTTAACGATGAATCAGCACAAATCTATACTTTAGGCAGTATACCGCTCACAATCAATGCAATACTACCTGGAACCAAAGAAGTCATTCTGGGCATTCGTGCAAAAACAGACGGAAAGTATACAATTGCTTCCACCGAAATAAACGACCTTAAATATGTTACTTTGTACGATATTAAGACGGGTATTTACACGGATCTGGCAGCGAAACCATATACTTTCAGCTTTCAGACCGGCGAAAATGAACAACGGTTCAGATTGCTTTTTAATTCTCCTTCCGAAATTCAAACCGAAAATATTGCAGCTTCGATTTACAGTTTTCATCAAACCTTACATATAAATTTGAAGGACCAGTTGTCAGGTGATATATTTGTATATAATACTGCTGATCAGATTGTTGCCGTTAAGTATTCTGCTACAGGAGCATCCGAAATTAATGTGACAACGCCGGGAATTTACATCGTAAAAGTAATTACCGAAAAAGAATTGGTTGTAAAGAAAGTTTGGACCTGGTAACATCTTTATCCAATGGGATTTCACTTTTTGAGAAATCTGTATGGCAATGACCTGAAGAAATAAAAAGTAAAAGGAGGATCTTATTTTAGAAATCCTCCTTTTAAAGTATTGATTATTAACGATTAACTATTTTCCCTTTAACGATTTACAAGGTACGATTAACCATTTTCCATTAACG
>CAIXAQ010000405.1 GCA_903917425.1 uncultured Bacteroidales bacterium | reverse complement strand
TTTAAATAATTCAGGATAAAATGACATCTCTTCGAGTTTGTCATTCCCTTTTATAACACAAATCCGTTTAGCGTTGGCCGTGCACTTTTCAAGATAAGAAAAAAACCTTGGATAAACCTCAACAACATCTTTAATGCCAAGTTCGCATGATTGTATTGATGCAATTTCATTCAAAAAACCGGACATAAAATAACCATCCAGAAGATGGCGTGTACCCATTTCAATGATTTTAAGCTGATTATTAATGTCAATCACAAAATCTGTCCTGAAAGTTCCCACTTCAGCAGCATAGTCGTCACAGATTTTCAATATTTCGAGGTCCCTTTTATCCCTGGGCATCAGGTGCAGTAAATCCCTGTAATGATTAATCATATGAAGGATAGCTTTATGGATAACGAGTCCAAGTTTTCGCATCTCTTCATACGTTTCAATTGACATCACAAAAGGACGGTCGTAAGTATAGCTTTTGTAATAACGGATACGTTCCTCTTTAATAGAATCAAATCCTTTGGATATATTTATAGCCATATTATTCAAGTTCAAAATGATTTAAAAGTTCTATTGTACCTTCAATTCCGCAATTCATTAATACATCAATAATGGATAATCCGGAGAAAAAAGCCTCAGAAGATTGTTTGTAGTTATAATTATTGGTTTTTATGAAAAATAAATCAATGTTGTTTTGTGCGAATTCTGTTTTACTATATAAAAGGCTTCCTCCGATAGCGTTGATAAATACATCTGCATTTTCCTGTTTAGCAATCAAAATGACCCGCTCTGTTTTTCTTTGCATAGGTTGAATTGACTGCCCTGTTTGTTTCTTCTGATATTTTAATTGAAGCTGATTTTCCATCTCTAAATAGTGGGTATTCTCAGAATCAATTTTTGTGGTAATTCCCAAGAGTTCGGCAATCATGCAGATTGTTTTACTATTGTACGTGTGCAGCGAATCTGTTTCTGTATAGATAATTTTATCGAGTCGTTGTTTTATTTCATGATAATATTTACTCTGATAGTAATTGTGATGTATAAGGTTTATCAATTTTTCCTGCCATTTTTTATAAGCAAAAATTTTAATTTCAGAAATTCTTTTATTGGAACTTCTTGATTCTACAGGAACATAAATATAAAATGGATTTGCTTTCTTTGCTAAAATTACATTTTTCGTCATCCAACTTGCTTTTCGAAAATTCACATTTTCATAAAGTATGAACTTGTCCACAGCCTTTATCAATTGAAAATATCCAAGATATGGGTAAAAATAAGGTTGCATGATAGCTAATTTCATAATACTTTGATATCCGGACTGATAATAAATGTTACTTTTTTATTTTCCTTGTTACCCGGCATGGATTACCGTATGCAATTACCCCTTCAGGGACATCCTGCCAAACAACACTTCCGTCACCTATTATTGTATTATTCCCGATTGAAGTCCTGAAAAAAACTGTTGTACCGGGACCAATCATAACCGATTCCCCGATTTTAACTTTTCCTGCAATTGTAACACCGGGACTGATGGTTGACCAATTCCCGATTTTTGTTTGATGACCCACCGTAGAAGTCCTGCTTATTAAAACACCTTTACCCAATTCAGCATAAGGAGCAATACATGCCATAGCTTCAATAATAACTCCATTTCCTATCAGTGCAGACGGGCTAATATAGAAAGTTGCATGAATGATCGAAAATAATTTTGAGTCAAGCGGAGGTGTTTTTTCCTTAAAGGCTTCAAGCAGGAATATTTTTGTACTAGGTTTATTACTGCATAGCAAATATTTTCCATAAATCTTGAAATTAAAAGCATTGATATTCTTTATTCTATAATTCAGCCCAATATCAAACTGCTCCTGATCAGTTCTGTCGTCATTCTTAATAATGTTTATTTCACCCTGGAATCCATTACTTTTCAAAATATCGAATTATATTGCCAGGATAGTTCCACTGTATCCCAAAATATTAATTCATTAATTCCTTTGATTTCCATCTTTTGCGATATTATTTCCGAATACAATATTTAATGTAAAAGAATGTATATTCTTTTTACCAGGAATAATCTCTGCCATATTCACCAAAACCGGGTTTCAGTCTCAATAATTTCCGAAGTTCAGCAGGAGCCATTATATTGCGTGAGTTAGCTTCAGCAAGTTTATGAACTCTGATAAGCAGATCACTATTTGTTGCCAGGCGGGTTCTTTCCTTATCAAACCAGATATTATCTTCGAGGCCAACCCTGACACCGCCTCCGGCTGCAATGGCCAGAGAATTCATCTTCAGTTGGGTGTTACCAATGCCGGCAAAACTCCAAAAAGAATTTTGGGGTAAATCATGAATCATTAATCCGGCATGCAGAAGGTCGGCCTGGGCGCATGCAATATTCCCGAGTAATAAATTAAAATAGAGAGGAGGTTGCAATAATCCTTTAGCCTCAAGATACTTTGCATAGTTGATCATGCCTGCGTCAAAAGCCTCTAATTCAGCTAAAATGCCCTTGTCCTTCATTTCAAGAGCCAGTCTTTGAATCATTTCAGGAGAATTTACACTTTCGGTATTGTTGAAATTCAACGAACTTAATGTCAGACTACCCATATCCGGTTTCAATTCACCATCGAGCTGGAGAGGGGAAGCGCGATGCTCAAATTCCCTGATCCCCCGACCACTCAGTGAAACACAGATAATCAAGTCGCGCGAAAATTTCCGGATTCCTTCAATAATTTTACCAAATACCTCAGCTTTATAAGTCGGAATTCCGGTTATTTCATCTCTTGCATGAAGATGGACCATGGTTATCCCGATTTCTACGGCTTCGTGCACATTTTCAATTATTTCCGTAACAGAAACCGGAATATGGGGCGTCATTTCCTTGGTAGGAATCATGCCTGTCGGGGTGAAATTAATTATCAGATCCATACTTTTTTTGTTCTCTTAGGTAACTTAGGTTGAGATCAAGGTTTAGGTAAAGGCAAAGGTTGGGGTTTTAGCCAGTTGACAATAAGCTCACCCTTATTGGAAAAGCAAACGACGTACTTTTTTTGGCTGATTCGTGCTGATGAGGAACTATTAACTCAACTCTTTGGTAATCCGAGCAGGGATCCCCATAACCTGAACATTATCAGGGACATCTTTGGTAACTACAGCACCTGCCCCTACTATAACGTTACGGCCAATTGAGATATGATCCAACACGATTGCACCCATTCCAATATAAGTACCCTCGCCAACAGAAGAACTCCCACCTATATTTGCCCCTGGTGAAACTGTAACAAAATCACCAATGCTGACATGGTGGCCAATAAGTACCGCCCGATTAATAAGAACATGATTTCCAAGCGAACCACCTGCAGCTACGATAGTTCCGGCGCTGATAATTAAACCTTTGCCCATTTGGACCGTAGAAGAAATGCGAGCGGAAGGATGGATAACGTTAATGAACTCCAATTTATACTGAAGAGCCTGTTCAATTATATTTTTTCTTTTTGGTGAACCGATTCCACAGATTAAGGAATATGAAGTATCGAATTTTGCCAGTTCGTTAATCCAAATGATAGGAATGCCGGCAATTTCTTTTCCGCATTGCTCACGATCAATTCCTTCGACGAAACAGGCTATATCATGGAATCCGGATTCTTTTGCGACATCGAGTATTTCTTCCGCAAAGTTACCGGCGCCAAGAATAATCACTTTTCTTTGTAATAAAACCATAAAGTTCTTTTTATCATAGTTGAAGCGCTGATATAAAAATTACTAAAACATTTAATAACAAATAATGTTCAGGTATTGACAGAAACCATGTGATAAAGCAGTGCATTCGGAAAATTATACAGAATTAGATACACGTCATGTATTTTTTTAAGCTCTGGTTTACTTGTGTCTGTTTTACGCAATTAATTAGGACTATTTATACCAATACTCCGTTAATTTTTCATTTACCGCAAGTACGCAAAGTTTTAAATCGCAGAATATCAACACTTTAGAGCGCAAAGACTAAAACTGTTATCTTGCTGATAATTAAGTAGTTGAAAATTATTAACGAACTATTGTATAGAGAATGGAACAATTAATACATTAACCAAATATAGATTGGAGTCTTTCAGAAGGTTTAATAGGCTTTCCATTTTCATTAACGACTTTGACTGAACCATCAATAAATGCTGTCTTCCATTTTATCGAGTCTTTAAACTCATCCCTGGCTTCCCATAAATAGGGAGCCGTCAAAATCCCTCTTTTGAAAATTTCATAAAGCCCTTTTGCAGCATAAGGTTCAAAAATATTTTTTTCAATAACTGCTACCATATTTTTAACTTCCAGGTATAAATCTTTAGTTCTTTCATTTACCTCAGCATTATTCGCCATATTATCCATCAATCCCGATTTTTTCTGCTTACGGTATTCTAAAATGGACTTTATGGAAATTTGTATGCTCTCATTAATAATCTCTGGTGTAGCTAAACTTATTGCTTCACAATAACTTACCACATGAATAATATCAGGACTTGTTTCATTTTCAGGTTCTATATCATCCATCATAGCAGAAACGGCAGAGAGTTGTATCCTGGCTTTTTCTAAATCCGGAGAAAAATAATCAAGGCCAGCCCTGGGTTGAAGAAAAACTTTAAAATTTTCATCCTCCAATTCTCTTACTAGTTTCAACAAGGATCTGGCCTTTGCCAGATCCTGAACACCCCAGGTATATTTTGGCGTATTTAGCATTATTTGTAAAATAAAATATCGAATCCCTGTTTTTTTTGCAGTGATGGCCGCCAAGTAAGCCGACAATACGTAAGTGTAATCATCAGCTCCCCTGAATGCAAAATGATGCGGGATATTGGGTTCAAAAGGTTTGCCGCTTAAAGCTATGTATTTTAGTGTTTCTAAATGTTGTTCAAGGTTCTGTAAAACTGTATAGGGTCCTCTACCGTCAATCTGATTGAACCACCAGAATGATAATGCATGCCATGCAATATTGATTGTTTCTTCATAAATTCTGGCTAATTCAGGAATATTCCGGGTTCCGGCATAGGTTCTTACAAGCATAGGACGAGAAGCTTCCCATATCTCATTTAAATCCTGTTTTGAATTAATTGGGACTCCCCCTCCATTGGGTTTATTGCCCCAGACTGTCCCAAAATCACTTTGACTTAGTTGTGAAGAGCCGATGGAAACTATATCAAGAAACCCTGACTGAGCCAATATTTTCAACCATGATTTGAACTCTTTTTTTGCCTCTACATAATCCGAATTATAGGGTCCTACATGGACTCGAGTAAGAGGAGGATTACCAGTTATTTTATTTTGCTTTATACGTTCTACTATTGAATCAGTAAATGTGCCGAAAGATGGATATTTTGTTTGGAGAGTCGGTAGCTGGTATTTCCATTCACCTGATTGTATAAGATTCCTAGCAAAATTTAATCGATCTTCGTCATATTTTGAGCCAAAATTTATTTTTAGTGGTATTTTCCCAGCAGGGATTCCGATTTTTTTCAAGGTTTCAATCTGCGTCTCGTCGCCCGAAAAAACAACGACCTGATTATTATATTCAAGTGCAATCCTGTCACATGCATCAGGTAAACCGGCAAAATAAATCTGGTTCAAAAAACCACCCTGATCTTTAAAATGGCGGTGCTCTTTTAACAAATGAAAGACTTTCCCAAAGTTGCGTTGAGCATCTTCCGGATCCAGCCTGTAACTGAATCCAAGCCGGGTAATTCTGTTTTTATTAATCCATCGTCCCAATAGCGAAATATTGTCCAATTGTGAAATCTTGCCGATAGCTTCTACAATAGTTGAATCACCTATACAAACCTTATAACCGCAATCTTCAAGTAAATTTCCAACCGTAGAAATACCCAAAGTATGAACATCTACAACAGGTCTTATAAACCCAAAAACCTCATTATCTAATACTTTCACAAACATCAGTTATAAACTTTTTAAAAAATCTGATACAGAGATGTTTACCAGCCCAAGATTATAGAGGCTACGTCCTGATTTTACAAAATCAACATTCAGTAAATTTTGGGATATATTTAAAACAGCAGTTAAAAGTGGTGTTGCAACACCTGCCATTTTACCCAACTCCGTCAATGGGAGTATCCCGGTAGGAACATCTTCATAAAGCATTCTTGTCTTGAGATTGCCCGGAGATAATATCTTATAATAAGCCGGATTGTTCTTCATTTTAGCGCAAAGATCATCACCCTTTATGTCTATATAGGCAAAAGATACCCATTCGGATACAGAGTTAAGTTTTATACCGAAAGCAGTACCGATTTTTAAGCGTTCCTCATCAATTTTTGTAAGAAAATCTGCTATAGCAGGTGTCATATCATTGTAAAAAAAGAATTCCTGCCCTCTTTCGATGGTTGCAGCATTGAAAAGCACAACCGATGGATGAAAAATGGCAGCTATATTTTCGAGACTCGTTTCCAATACATTATTTGCCTTTATGAAACAAGGATAGACAGAATTTATCAAATTCATGACATAATCCGTATCAACGGCAGGATAGGCAGCAAGTAAGACTTTATCTTTAACACCTATCACTTTCACCTGACCTGCTTTTACGGCCCTGCAGGCATAAATCAAACTTTGTGCTTCTGCAATATAAACACGTTTAGTGGTTTTTTTTCGGAGTACGTTTGAAAATTCAATAGCACCCAGTGTTCTGCCAGGATTTAAAACTATGCACTGTCCTTCTTCAACATAAGGAGCCATTAAACAAGCGATTTCAGCATGGGCATCAGCAGTGGTAGTAATCATAATCAAATCAGCAGCTTTAACCGATTTGCAAATGTCTGTGGTAATACAGTCTATTTTTCCATATCCACAAAGGGCATCCAGTAATTCGATACTACCGTTATTGATAATATTAGAAATTCTATCCAGGCTTCTGTTGTACAATGTTACTTTATGACCAAGAATAGCAAAATGTCCTGCCATTGCCTGTCCACCATTGCCTGCGCCTATTATTGAGATTTTCATGAATAATTTTAATCTCTTATGGTAAATTTCCCGCCACTTGTGGCGAATGATAATAAATTCAACTTGTATATCTCTTCCGCTTGCGGCGAGGTAATTGATTTATCTTCTAAAAATCAATCTATTAAATCCTTAAAAACAATGATTCTCCATGAAAATAAAACAGGATTTGTTTTTTTACCAAAAAAAACATTTACCTTGTTAATCAAAGAAGTTAAATGGAATTGATCTTCTTTGATATTTAGAGTTAATAATTTCTGAACAACGCCATGCGAATAAAGCCAACCTATATATTGCTGTGCATTCCAATATTGTTGTTCGTGAAAATAAAACTCTCTATAGTATTTATATATAGTCCTATTGTTTAAAAGGGTAGCAAATTCTCCAATTGG
>CAIXAQ010000404.1 GCA_903917425.1 uncultured Bacteroidales bacterium | reverse complement strand
TCTATATCAGAAATAATATTTTTATCTGTGGGTTTTTCACTTTCCGAAGCGGTAACAGGTTTTATATCAGTATCCATATCCTTGATTACCTGTGCTTTGGTACGGTTAACTTCACGCCGGACGCTCTCAATCTGCTCATCTACCATTTTGTGAGCATCGTTGATTTCGTTCTGCAAAACGGAGGTCTCTTTCTTAAATTCATTGGTAAGGTCGTTGGTAGCTTTTTTTAACTGGTTCATCAACCGGCCTGCTTTACGGGCCATATCAGGCATTTTTTCGGGTCCCAAAACCAAAAATACAACCAACATGATCACCATCAGTTCGCCGCCACTCACATCAAGAAACAATAAAACCGGTAATCCTGACATAGTCTGTGTATTTGTTATTAACCCACAAAAGTAATAAACTAGCTTCACTTATTGGAATAATATATTGCGATTTCGAACAAGCATCTTACTTTACAAGCAAATGCCCCGGTTTGTTAATTTCACAAAATTTAGGTTGTTACCCGTATGCTATACTATTTTGCTATTATTTCAGTTATTATCAACATCCGAATGTTAACAATAACATTGTTTTATCCCGTTTCGGCATCAAGAAAGGCTATAACTTTACACTGAAAACCAAACTTATATGATAAGCTCAGTATTACTTCAGATTGTACAAAATGGTGGCACAGCAGCCGATACAGCCACTCAGGCACTGGTTGGTATTCCGCAGGCAGCACAACCGGCAACAGACACATTTTCGCTAATGGACTTACTTATCGCAGGAGGTCCGATTATGATACCCATAGTCATCATGTCGGTATTGGCGATTTATATTTTTATCGAACGCTACCTTAGCATACGGCAGGCTTCCAGGTTCGAAGAGGGTTTTATGAATAACATACGCGATTTTATTTACAATAACCGCATCGACTCGGCGATTTCCTATTGCAAGAGCAACAAAAGTCCCGTGGCCCGCATGATTGAAAAAGGTATTAAACGTTTAGGTCGGCCGCTGAAAGAAATCGAAGAATCCATCGAGATTGTAGGAAAATTTGAGGTGTATAAGCTCGAAAAAAACATAGTCATCCTTGCCATCATTGCAGGTATTGCCCCCATGTTTGGCTTTATTGGTACTATCATAGGTGTAATTAAAATTTTTCATGATATTTCCCTGGCAGGTGATGTAAGTATTACCACAGTCTCATCGGGTTTATATGTCAAAATGGTTTCGAGTGCGGCCGGTTTGTTAGTCGGAATCACCTCTTTTATTCTTTACCACTGGTGTAATATCATGGTTGACAAAGCCGTACAGAAACTTGAGTACACCGCCATGGAGTTTGTTGACTTATTACAAGAACCTTCAAAATGAACCTGCGAAAACGTAAAAAAATAAATGCTGAGGTTTCCACAGCATCCATGAACGACATCATGTTTTTCCTGATGTTGTTTTTCCTAATTATGTCGACATTACTGAATCCGAATGTTGTTAAATTAACTCTGCCCAACTCGAAGCACAACCAGACTCTACGGCAGAAAGAGGTTACAATTTCGGTAACTAAGGAACTGAATTATTATGTAAATAACGCCCCTGTCACTTTCGAAATGCTTGAACCCATGTTAGCTTCGGAACTGGTAAAATCGAAAGACCTTACTGTCATTTTGAGGTACGACAGCGGAATAACGATTCAGAACCTGGTTAATGTTCTCGAAATTGGCAATAAGTTAAAAGTAAAGATGGTTCTTGCCACAAAAGCTCCCAATGGAACAAACGGATAAAAAAGAACGAACCCAGCACCATTTTTGGGGTATTGCCGCAACCATCCTGTTTCATGGCTTGTTGTTGCTGTTGTTTGTCCTGCTTGTTTTTCATACTCCTATCCCTCCCTGGCCCGAAGAAGGCGGTGGTGGAGGCGGAAATGGCCTGGAGATCAATTTTGGGAACAGTGACGATGGTATGGGGACGGATCAGTATGCCGATATCAGCATTCCAAGTTTCGCAAACAATAAAGCACCGCAGCCCGTGGTTGCACCACAGGAAGACGTAAATCAGGCCAATACGCAGGCCGAAGATGTACTCACCCAGGAAAATGAGGAATCGGTTGCCATGCCATCGAAAACGGATAATCTGAAAAAGAAAACAGATCCCAAAACCGTAGTTAAACAGCCTGAACAAAAAGTAGTTGTGCTTCAGCCTGTTGTTAATAAAAACGCGCTTTACAAGAAGAATAAAAACACGAACGACGGAACAACTGGAAAACAAGGAAATCAAGGCAGGGAAGACGGAACAACCTCATCAGGCAAATATGGCGGAACCGGCAGCGGGCAGGGAACAGGAAATGGAACGGGAAGTGGAAGTGGCACAGGTTCAGGCTCTGGTTCGGGTACAGGCGGTGGAAAAGGCGGTGGCGTTGGCAATGGTATTTCCTTCGATCTGGGCGGTCGACCGGCTCGCAGCCTTAAAACACCTTTTTACGATTCGCCCGAACAAGGCAAAATTGTAGTTTCCATCAAGGTGAACAAACAGGGAAAAGTAACCTATGCCTCAGCAGGAGCGAAAGGGACTACCATTTCGGAAATCAGTTTGCGGCAACAAGCTGAAAAAGCGGCACTTGCCACGGTATTCGCCCCTGACGAAAATGCTCCCGACGAACAAAGGGGAACCATTACCTATAAGTTCGTGAAAGTTAAGTAATACAAATTAACTTCCCCAGCAACCTGAGATCATAACAAGTGTATCCTGTTCCAGGGTTAAAAATT
>CAIXAQ010000403.1 GCA_903917425.1 uncultured Bacteroidales bacterium | reverse complement strand
TTCCCGCCATCCTTTTGCTGGTCACTTTCTTGTTTATTGAATTGCCTCCCTTTTTTGAAAGGATTATTTCTCAAAACCAGGAAGTTGCCCCTCCTGTAAAAACGTTTGGAATACTAATTCCAAAAGGATTCTCCGTACATGGAATTGATGTTTCGAAACACCAGGGTACTATCGACTGGAAAAGGGTGAGCCTGATGAGAAACAATGGAGTCCGGATTACTTTTGCATTTATTAAAGCCACCGAAGGTGTGAGCAGGCAGGATAATATGTTTCAGTCAAATTGGGAACAATCCGCCCGGAATGGATTGACGCGGGGAGCTTATCATTTTTACTATGCTTCGCGAAATGCTGATAAACAGGCAGAAAACTTTATAGAAATGGTAAAATTAACTACAGGTGATTTGCCTCCTGTGGTTGATATTGAGGTTGGTAATGGTAAATCCGCAAAAAAAATCTGTGAGGGATTGAAGATTTTTCTTGGCAGGCTCGAAAAGCATTATTCGGTCAAACCTATCATTTATACGAATATTAATTTCTATAATGCCTATCTGAAGGGAAGTATGGATGATTATCCCTTATGGATTGCCGGTTATTTTGACCACGACAGGTTTTATGCCGAGTTTGAAACTCCCTGGATTTTCTGGCAGCATAGCGAGAGAGGAAAAGTGGATGGAATTCGCGGGAATGTTGATTTTAGCGTGTTTAACAGATCATTGGATAGTTTTAATAGATTGAAAATCAAATAAATAAATATAAATATTACACATCAAGATTTTATGGTCAAGCAGAATGATTTGGCAAAACATTAAAAAAGGGAACCGAAGTTCCCTTTTTTCTAAAATTATCATCAAAAAATGCTATTAGCGCGGATCAACAACCACATCCTTAACTTCATCCATGGTAACAACGCCACCGTTGTTGCCGAAACTGTTCAGAACATAATTGATAACGGCAACAGCCTCTTCTTTTGAAGCAAGTTGTGGAGGCATTGGAGCAGGATATTTAATAGTTTTGTTGCCAACTTTAGCGGAACCGTTAAGTACCTGGGTTACAGCAAGAACTTTTTGCTCCAGCAGGAATTTAGATCCAACCAAATTCGGGAATACGTTTGCAATCCCTTGTCCGTTAGCCTGGTGACAGGTAATACATTTGCCCGGTGTTTCGAAAATTGTTTTACCCATAGCCATTTGCTCAGCAGTTGGAACTGCAGGCGTTCCTACCTGCTCAGTAACCGCAGTAGTGTCTGTTTTAGCCTGGTCGCCGGTTTTTCCGCCACCGCATGAAGTAATAAGCGCAAGTCCGAAGAGGCCTGCCATCGCAAAAGCAATAAAATTTCTGGTTTTCATAATGGTTTGTTTATTTGTGTGCAAAATTATTGATTATTTGGAGTAATTATCCTTCATCAGAAAGTTTTTTATTTATCGGGATTACAGCATTTGTGTGCTTTTTCGACAACCGGTGTAAGTGCCTCTGCTTTAGGACTTATGTAAGGAATTCCGAGCGATAATCCGCGTAATATGAAGAGAACTCCTAACAAAACAATAACATAAGGCGACAGTTTATTGACAAATATCCTTAGTTTCAGGTTTATCATACTTCCGGCAAGTGAAACGGCAAGCATAACAGGTATTGTTCCTGCCCCAAACAAAGCCATATACAACATGGCAGACACAACACCTCCTGTATTGATTGCTCCGGCCACAGCCACATACACAAGCCCGCACGGAAGCACCCCATTTAATAAACCAATTCCAAACAATGAACTTTTAGTTCCGCTTCGGAACAAACTCCTGAAACCGCTCATCATACGGGCAGAATAGCCTTCAAAAACATTGTTTAATGAAGGCATCTGCTTGAATATCAGCGGAACAACAACCATTACTATCATTACTATTCCAATTATTATAGATGTCCATAACTGGAAACCGGCCATATGCAGACCTTTGCCTAACAATCCGAAAATTGCACCAAGCAACATATAGGTAAAAATACGCCCGATGTTGTAAACAAATCCACCGCTGACACGGTTAAACCATGAATCACTTTTGAGTGGCAGCGCCAGCGCAATTGGACCGCACATACCAGCGCAGTGAGCACTTCCAACTAATCCTATTATAAAGGCTGTCCAGAGAAACATTTTTTTAGGGGTTAGGTTTTGGTGGTTGGGGTTTAGGGGTTCAAATGCTTCGCGTTCAAGGGTTCAAATGCTTCGCGTTCAAGGGTTCAAATGCTTCGCGTTCAAGTGTTTTGCGTTAAAGGGTTCAATAGCTTCGCGTTCAAGGGTTCAAGGTTGGTATGAATTTAAACTATTTTGAACCTTGAACTATTTTGAACTATGAACTATTTTGAACTT
>CAIXAQ010000402.1 GCA_903917425.1 uncultured Bacteroidales bacterium | reverse complement strand
GGCTGTAGCAGCCTTGCTTTTTCTTCCTTTACTTTTCCTGGGTACGCATACCAGCCACGACTGGGGCGACGATTTTGCGCAATATATTCACCAGGCCGGTAATATTGTTAACGGAACGCTACAGTCAGAAACCGGCTTCATTTACAGTCAGTTGAATTACATCGGCCCGCAGGCTTATCCCGTTGGTTTCCCGCTTTTACTTGCACCCGTTTACGCTATTGCCGGCAACAGCATGGTGGCGTTTACCACATTTATTTCGCTGATATACATCATACTCGGATTGCTGATGGTGGTTTTTTACCGGCATTATTTCTCCTGGATCACAGCCTTTGTCCTGGCAGCCATCTTCCTGTACAACCCGCAAATGATTATTTTTAAAAGAGAGGTAATGTCAGATATTCCTTTCGCGGCGCTGCTTCTGCTTAATTTTATACTTTACCGGAAAACTGAAAACAACAACTGGAAACAAATTTCAATTTTAGCCCTTACGACCGGGTTTATGCTGGCCGTGCGGCCTGCCGGAGTTGTGTTTGTTGCCGCCATTGCCATGGAGCAATTGATCAAGGCGATAAAGCGAAAAATAAGTTATAAGGATTTCACCCTTCATTCCGGTATTTTTATTCTTGTTCCTGTTTTGCTTTATTTTTTCATCAATTCAGTCCTTTTCAAAATTCCTTCCGGTGGCAGCATACGCGACTACCTGTTATTCTATTTTACGGGAAATTTTCTGCAGATCATTCCCGAAAACCTGGCGCATCATATTGAAGTGTTCCGGTTCCTGTATGTTCCCCAGGCCGGAGTTTTCGATGGATTATCATTATTATTGGGTGCTGTAATGGTGACATTCACGCTTCTTGGGTTTATAAAACGCATCATACAGGGTCCTGAAGTATTGGATTGGTTTTTTATTTTTTATGTGTTTATGCTGCTGGTTTTTCCCAACAACGATTCGGCTTACAGGCTTATGGTGCCCCTGGGATTTATTTTCCTGTTGTATGCAGCTACGGGATTAAAATCGATCCAGCTTTTAACAGAAGTGCCAGCATGGAAAAAATCAATAGCTGCCGCTATCCTGATTTTTATGTTATTTATACCCGGACTTATCAGCATTGCCCGTTCAGGCGACCATCTGCTCGAAGGCCCGCAACAGGAATCATCAGTTGAAGCATTCAGCTATATAAAGCAAAATGTAGCTGCCGGTGAGGTGGTTGTATTTGCCAAGCCACGTGCATTAGCCCTTTATGGCGGTTGCCGGAGCATGACCGACCCGTTTACCACCGATCCCACGCTGATTCACAAACAGATTATGGAAGCGAAGGCTTCGTACCTGCTTATTCACACTAAGTTGACATCCGAACCAATAAAACGCTACTCCCGTGTGATGCAGGGCCGCCTCACGAAACAATGGGAAAATAAGGATTTTGTACTTTATAAAATTTCACGGGTTCACTAATCCTTCAATACATCACTCAGCACCTGTACCGATTTTATTTCACCAAAAGTCGGTATATGAATCCTGAAATATTCAGGCATCCTGTGTAACAAACCTGTAAAAATTACAATAACGGCCTGCATTACTGCTCATCTTATTTTAATTTTCTGCCGTCACGCGTTAAAAACATGCGTCAACTGGAGTAATTGTATAAATCCTGTAAATTCGTGCCGGCGATTACAAATCCGCGCCAACAGGGCAGGGGTCAGCGGGAAGGATTACTAATTCGAATCAGAAGTTACAATTGTATGTGCAAATCACCAAATATTATAACAATGAAAGCTATAATGGATAATATTGAATAACTGGCAAAAAACACAACCCCAAATCGCCTGATCCTGTATGGTAATTGAGAGCATTCCTCAATTATTGCTGAATGCCTATTTTTATATGTGAAGACAAAAAAGTTAAATACGACAATAATGAGTAGTATTCCCCAGAAATAATTTGAATTTTTAGGAGTGTAAATAGTTAAATTAAAGAGAGAATCAATAGTTATAAGATTTAAACTTAGAACAAACAATTGCATGGTCCATCCATGCACTATTGAGTTTTTCATATACCGATCTGCCATACTGTCCATAACCCGGAAACTACAGTAATACATGAAATAATATATTTTTCTAATTTTCCGGAATATCATTTCTGAGATGTTTTTCATTTTTCATTTTTTGAGTGCCGGTAAAAATTAGCTCCAGAATAAGGCCTGCATTGCCACTCATCATATTTCAATTTTATTCCGTCATGCATTACAAACTGCGCCAACTGGAGGTTAATCGAGAATGGTTAATCGTTAATTGTAATCGTAAATTGATCTTTCTAATTAATTTCTCCGTGTTTCTCTGTGCCCTCAGTGCCTCCGTGGTTTATTTTTATTGGAACCTTGAACCTTGAACTTTCCGGATCAGACACGACTTAGCTTTTTAACTTTTTAACTGTTGGTTCAGGCTCATCTGGATTCTGTTGTTGAATATTAAGCCAAACAATTAATCCTTCAATACATCACTCAGTACCTGCACCGATTTTATTTCTCCAAAAGTAGGTATATGAATCCTGAAATATTCAAGCATCCTGGATAATAAAAGGCTGCGGGTGGTATAATCAGTTTTTATTATTCTTACACCCGCATTAAGCGCATTCAGAACTTCAGCCAGACTATCGCTGAGTGGCGACGCGAAATAATAAGGATGATCGGGCGGGAAAGCGCAGAAATTACCACCAGCCATATCGAAAAACGAGTTTGATGCACTGAAGTTGTTGTGCGGAGCAAACCCCAAAAACTGCGTGAGACCGATGGTGAAAGCCAGCGGAAAACCAGCAACGGAATCGTTCGCCCGGTCGAGGTTCAGGATAGCGTCTTCCATATATTCAAACAGGTTCGGATCAGCCATTTGTGCCGTAATGGAGCGGGTAAGCAACTCGCTGAGGTATATACTCACCGCGGTTTTAGCCATTTCGGAAGCAATTCCGTTAAGCTGGTACTCGCATGAGGCATCGCGCAAAATGCGTAATCCTTCGCCCTCTTTATGGTTGGCAACCAGCCGGATAATCGACAAGGGCGTAAAAAGATTCCGTTTCATCCTGGCGCCTTTTTTTCGTACCCCTTTGGCAATATACGACTGCAACCCCAACTGCTCGGTATAAATGCGAACAATAACACTGGTCTCGGAATAATCCATGCAATGCAGCACGATTCCTTTGGTTGATAATATCATGATATTAGCGGTGATGTGGCAATGAAAGAGTAAAAGTCTAAGGTCGAAAGTCTAAGGTCGAAAATCTAAGGTCGAATGTCGAAGGTCGAAAGTCCTGAGACGGAAGAATCTTATATTGAGGATCGCAATTCAAAGTATATTTCATGCATTCGCCCCCTCACCTTGTCGCCTTTCGCCTTGTCGCCTTTCGCCCCTCACCTTGTCGCTCCTCGCCCCTTCATAAGCTAAAAAAGCACAATTTTAAACATTTTAACTAAGGCTTTATCGTACGAAAAGCACTTTCTGCGCTTTTTTCTGGCTGCCGTCGGGATTTGTAACAAAAATAAGATAAACGCCGGTATTTACCCTGCGGCCTTCGAGGTTGTTGCCATCCCAGATTACCTGTCCACCCTGCGCCTGAATTTCCCAAACCATGGCCCCGGTAATATCTGTAATTTTCACATTCGACTCGGCAACCAGGTTGCTGATATACACTGGTCCTTTGTACTCGGGCCGGACCGGGTTTGGATAAATAATCAGCGAATCGAGGGATTCGGTTGGTTCAACTTTATAATCTTTGTAGGAAACAATTCCCAGCGATGTGCCGAAGTAAACCTCGCCACTGCTGCTGATTTTAATGGATTGAATGGTGTTTGACAACAAGGGACTGTTCGATTCGGTAAAATGAAGCAATTCATGGGTTCCGTCGGACGACATCAGGAAGACACCGGCTTTATCGGTCCCAAGCCATTTTTCGTTATTCCCGTTTACAGCAATGGCAGTAATAGCTTCGGTTTCGAGCAGCGGATGCAGATATCCTTCCTCTTCGACCATGATGCGTTGGGCATCGTAGTTACCACCATTAAACACATTGCCGGGCGAATAAATAACGGCAACCCCCTGGTCGGTTCCCAGCCACAACTGTCCATCGCGATCCACTGCCATACTGGCAATACTCGAGCCGGGAAGATTCCCGTTGCCGGGGGCATTGGTTACTTTCTGCATCCTGTCATCGGAGGTATTATCCGGGGTATAATTATCATCGTAAACAAACAAGGCAAGGTCGCGTAGTTGCATCCATTTCTGGCTTTCCTTATCAATTACGATACCTCCCACGTCGATGGCTGTACCCTGCGAACCCAGGTTGTACGATTTCCACTCGCCTGTTGATTTACGCATCGATAAAATATCGGGAGCCCCCGAGTTGGTAACCCACAGGTTGTTATTTTGGTCGAAAGCTGCGCCTCCGATGCGCAGGTATCCTTCGCCATAACCGACAATATAACGTAAAGAGCTGTTGAGCGGTGTGTAAATTTCTTTTAAATCTTCGTTATCAAATTCGAGCAATCCCTGTCCCCAGCTACAAAAAAAAGCATGGTTCGGGTCACGTTGATCGGCAGCTACAGCCAGTATGTCGCGCACTTCCGAAATAAGCGGAGTGTTGAAGCGATCGTAACTTCTCCATGTGTTATCAGCTAAGGTGTAAATCCCGGGATTCCGGTATAATCCTGTAAACGAAGGCGTTCTGCCTCCGGGTACGGCCCATAATTGCTTATTGCTTATATCCATCGCGGCCACAACGGCGGATGCCGGTCCGTTAAAAATATAATTGGCGGCAGTTAAATTTTTATCAATACTCCACAATCCCTGTTCGTTATCTGCAACCCAGATATCACCTGTCTTGTCAATAATAGCATCGCCCGGCCTGATGGGAGTCGCCGGGTTATAATTGGTATATTGCGCTTCGCGCAACTCGTCGTTTTTGTAGGTGCTTACGCTCCAGTTGTTGCATATCACAAGTCTTTCGCCGCAAACCCTCAGTGAGGAGCGGTTTGAGTGGTCGGAGGGGAGAAAGTAGCTCCATTTGGTGCCGTTATTTACGAACATGGTATCTTTTTCCCACTGGTTTTCGACCATTTTATTGAGGTACAATTTACCCGCGAAAGATGCGATCAGGTTAAAATTATCATTGGGGCCGCTGATGGTGCTGTCCTTTACCCAATTTACATAAAACGCCAGGTTTGAAGTGGAAAGGGCGGAATAAATGCCCTTTTCGGTTGCCGCATAAAATTTATTGTCAGTAGTGTGCAACGTGAGCGCTTTAACATTGATTTGCGAGCCTGATGCCCCTATATAGTAAGTATCTTTAATTTCCTCTCTTTCAATATCGACTACCACGATGCCAAAACCACAGGACAGGTAGGCCAGTTTATCAACTACCAATATGCTGTTTATCGTTTTGTTTCCCAATATTTGCTTGCGTTTGATATCGGGAATATTAATAACTGTTGAGCCTTTAACCAGGTCGATATTTGTATTCGCATAAGCAACCACCATGGTGTTAAGCTTGCTGCAGTATGCAATGTTGCTGATCCCGATATCCGAAAGTCCATTGGGGGTTACTTTATTCAGACGGTTCAGGCTGTTATCGGCTTTGTTAAAATAAAAAACGCTGTTGGGCGTGGCCGCAAAAATCATATCGTTAGCCTCAACTACATCGGTACAATTGTTATAAGGCAGATGGTCGAGCCATTGATTGTAGCCTTCACTTTGCGCCACTACCTGGTTTATTGCAGTAATAAGGAAAAATAATATGGATAAGGTAATTGTTGCCCTTTTCATAAGCCGACTTAGTGATTTTTTAATGTGATAATATAACTCCTATTACTGAGTTTTATTATATCCGGACAATCATTGAAATAAGGAGGGTTTTGCACTTTTATGCATGTTGGATGATAAACGTGTGATTCGCGAAAAGCTCCAAATGTCGGGTATCAGGGTGTGATTGATGATCCTCCCTGGGATTTTGGATCCGGAATTGAAATCTGTTTTTTATAAATGCAGAAATTTATCCCCTTTTCAGGGAAGGTGGTTTTTATGAAATATCCCTGATAATCGCCCGGACCATCAGATCCAGAAGCACGGTTTCCATATTCCTCAATGTATTTCCTTCAAAATGAAGCGTAATGATTCCTTCTTCTCCAGGCATGAAGATAGATTTCAAGTTGAATGTCAACAATACTTTTCAACTTCTGAAACCCTGAAACTCAGAAACTCAGAAACCCTGAAACTCAGAAACTTCATTAAAACTGAAACTCTTTATTTTAATATCTCCCTCGAAATTATAATCTGTTGAATTTCAGAAGTTCCCTCGTAAATCTGGGTAAGTTTTGCTTCGCGCATCAGTCGTTCCACGTGATACTCTTTTACATAGCCATATCCGCCATGGATCTGGACAGCTTGGGTGGTTACTTCCATCGCAATTTCGGCGGAGTAATATTTAGCCATAGCGCTGGCAAAGCCATAAGGCTGATGTTGATCTTTGAGCCAGGCGGCTTTCAGGCAGAGGTTTCGGGCATTTTCAATTTTAACAGCCATATCAGCCATTTTAAATGCAATTGCCTGGTGGTTGGCAATATAGGTTCCAAAAGTTTTGCGTTCTTTTGAATATTGTATGGCACGTTCGAGCGCACCGCTAGCAATACCGAGAGCCTGTGCAGCTATGCCAATCCGACCACCTTCGAGCGTTTTCATGGCAAAGGTAAAACCAAAACCATC
>CAIXAQ010000401.1 GCA_903917425.1 uncultured Bacteroidales bacterium | reverse complement strand
GAAATATTTGTAAATGAAACCGGGTTATTAACACAATATGTACTCCGGGTTGAAGTAAATCCGGCTGCAAGGGGATTGATTACAACTGCATTAGTGTAACTACTCACACAACCCGGTATATTGTCGTCAGTAACCTGCAATATAACAGGATATGTTCCGGAAGCTGAATAAGTATGGGTAGGTGACTGAACTGCGGAATAACTCCCATCACCAAAGTTCCAGAAATAGGTATTTGTTATTGCAGGATCGCTAGGTGCCTGCGTAGTTAAATCAGTGAAAGTAACTGCTGCTCCTTTACAAACCGGGGTCGAATGTGAAAAGTTTACTATAGGTCCCCGCACATCAATCTGGGATGGAAGCGTATAAGTATATATACATCCCCGTTCTTCGGTAACCTGCAAAGTAGCCGTGTACGTTCCGGGAGTGGGGTATGTGTATGTTGGATTTGCCAGAGTTGAAGTAACTCCGTTGCCGAAATTCCAGAGATAAGGCGAGGGAGAAACTCTCAGAGCAAAGTTGCTTGACGAATTTGCCGCAATCTGGTTAGTAAAGGTTAAAGATGTAGCAGCACAAACCACCGGACTGGGAACTGTAAATACCGGCGTTGAAGTGGTAACATAAATTGTAACCGGCGTGGCATCCGAAGTACACAATGTTGGTGTGTTGGTAGCAGAAAGAGTTACGGTAAAATCACCGGCTGTATTGTAAATATGAGTGGGACTTTTATCAGTACTGGTTCCTCCGTCGCCAAAATTCCATAAGTATGTGGTTACTCCTTCAGCACCAATTGTGGTATTATTAAAAACTATAGCAGCTGTAGGAATTGAGCAGTAAACCGTAGGAGATGTTACTGTAAAACTGGCTAAGGGCTCATTAATAAGGGCTATACTCAAAGTTGAAGTATAGGTGGCCGAGGTACAGCCATTATACCAGGCTGTAGCCGAAACCGTGTAACTACCCGGTAACAAATAGGAATGGGTAATAGTGCTGCTTGTTTGCCCGGAAATAGTTTGTGTAAAACTATTACCATCGCCGAAATTCCACACCAGGTGATCTACCAGGGGTGTAATAGTAGCTGTGAACTCTGCAACACTGCTTAAGCATAAAGTACCTGCTGTAGTTTCAAGATTGATAATAGCCTGTGGCGAACCAGCACTTACTGTTTTTGTTGTAGTGAGTGTACAACCCAATGTTGTGGTAACAGTTAGTGTTACCGTATAGGTTCCGGGGGTTATGTAGGTATGCGATGGAGAAGATAAGGTAGAAGTATTTGTACCACTGGTAGGGTCACCAAAATCCCAACTATAACTAGCTACCGGATCTAATCCATTGCTATAAATGGCGGAAAAATTGCTGGTAAGAGAAACACACCCATTTGCCGGGCTTATGCTAAAATCAACTGATGATAAAGACGGAACAACCACATTTTGGGTAACCTCGTCTGTACAGCCATCTGAATTAGTTATTGCCAAAGTCACCGTATAAGTTCCAGGCGTAGCAAAACTAAAAGTCTCGGTAGCTGTACCAGCAAAAGGTGTGCCATTGAAATCCCAGTTATAGTTTGTTATAGTTGCTCCGGGATATGTAGTAGAAGTAGAATTAAACACCATCGCCGAGCATGTAGTGGGCTGAGTGTAGTCAAATCCGGCTAAGGTTAAGTTAGTTGTATAAACATCATAGGTTATAGATCTGGTGCAGCCATCCGAAGTTGTAACTTTAAGTGTTACATAGTGAGAACCTGATGTGGTAAATGTAGTAGTTACTGTATTCCCAATCACGTCAGTAAAACCATCCTCATCGAAATCCCATTCCAGCAGAGTGATGGCGTTTCCTCCATAAGTAGTAGATGTAGATGTAAATGTAAGTAAATCGCAGGTGTAGGTGTAGAGAGGGTCAGGATAAGTAAAATCAGCTATGGTTCCATCAGTCACTGCCACGGGGTATTGTTTACTGCTTGTGCAATAATTGGCGCCATCAAAAATAGTTTCTGTCAGTGTAACGGTATAAGTTCCCGGATCGGCATAAGAGTGCGTTGGGGCAGAAAGCGTAGAAGTGTTTGTACCGCTGGTCGGATCACCAAAATTCCATGAATAGCCTGTAATGCTTGATCCAAAAGCAGGAATGGTAGTTGATGTGAATGTAACAGCATTGCAGGTATAACGAGGGAGGGCGCTTATTGAAAAATCAGAGTTGGTTCCACTTGTAACAACTACATTTGAAGTTGTGCTGCTTGTACAAAAATTAGTTCCATCCGTAGTAGTTACTGTAAGAGTAACAGGATATGTACCCGGGGTAGTATAGGTGTGCGCCGGACTGGAAAGAGTCGAAGTATTTGTACCGCTGGTTGGATCACCAAAATTCCAGGCATAGCCTGTAATAGCGCTTCCGGGAGAAGGCGTGGTAGTGGAAGTAAAGGTAGCCGGTGAGCAGGTTGTAACAGGACTGCTGTTGGTAAATGTAGCGACGGTTCCGCTTGTTACCGCAATATTCGAAACGGTGCTGGTTGTACAAGTATAAGTCCCGTCTGTATAAGTTACGGTAAGTTTAACCGGAATAGTGCCCGGTGTGCTAAACGTATAGGTGGTTGCAGCAGTAGTGGCTTCTGTACTTCCATCGTTTCCGAAATCCCATGCCCATGTTGAGAGGGTAGCTCCAGGGCTAGGAGTGGTTGTGGAAGTAAAAGATGCAGGTGCGCAGGTTTTAACCGGACTGCTGTTTGTAAAAGATGCCGTAGTCCCGTTAGTTACTACTACGTTCGTAGTCGTGCTGCTGCTGCAACCATCCGAGGTTGTTACCGTTAAGGTAACCGGATAGGTGCCAGGGGTGCTAAAACTATGGGTTGGGGTGGCCGTGCCTGTAACTACAGTCCCGTTAAAATTCCAGGAATAGCCAGTAATGGTTTCCAACGGGTAGGGTACAGTAGTTGATGTAAAAGTGATCAGCGAGCAGGTGACAGGCGTACCATAACTGAATGAAGCCGAAGTTCCCTTGATGGTTACCGACTTATTGGTTACCTTCACACAACCATCGGTAAAGGTCTTTGTAAGTTTAACCGCAAATAATCCAGTCGAAGTAAAAGTATGCGTTGGGCTTTTAAGGGTTGAAGTATTGTTTGCCCCACTTGTTGGGTCACCAAAATCCCAGGACCTGCTCGCCACATTAACATCTGATAAATCGTTAAAATTGGTAGGCTGACCCTTACATGCCCCGGAAGAGCTAAAGTCATTTAAATTGCCGTCGAGAAACACTACCTGATGGGTTACTGCATTTGAGGGACAAGCATCCGACGAGGTAACCGTGTAAGTAACCGTATAAGTTCCGAATGCCGGAAAGTTATAAGTGAAATTCTGCAATGTTGAAACCGTTGAGCCATCAATCTTCCATTCATATGTTCCGCCTGCTAAAGCTGAGCCGTAAAAATCGACATTGCCATAGGAGCACAGGTCTTGTTTTGTATATGTAAAAGACGCAGAAGGCGTTTGGTTAACCGTAAGCACATTGGGTATAAATACGGTTTTCGAACAGCCTTTATTATCTGTCACGGTGAGTAGAACATCATATATTCCTACCGGTACATTTGTTAGGGATATTACCGGATTGCTTCCTGTATTTACAGTAGCCAAATCTCCAAAAAAATTCCAGTTGTAGGAAACAGCAGCTCCTCCATCAATCGCTCCAACATAAGAAACAGCTGGAGCAGGATAAGCACCATAAATTTCAAATGCATCCACATGCACCGGTGTTGCTACTGCAGTAATAGTACCTGTAAAAAGGGAACAGCCAGTGACCAGAGCCGAAACGGTGGGCGCAGGTTTTGGATAAACATATATTGTGGTGTACGCCTTACTTTCGGTGCCCTTGCCCTTATCAAGCGTAAGCGTTACTGAATAGGTACCAGCCCTTGGGTAATTGGCTGATGGATTTTTTATTTCCGAATAATTGGAATTTCCAAAATCCCAAAAATAAGTTGTTGAACCGGCAGTTCCTGTTGAATTATCTGTAAAATAGATCGTTGTCGGAGTACAGGCTTCAGTGGAACTAGGCGTAAAGGCTGCCGTTTGCGCTTCCGCATGGTTTACAAAACTTGCCGTTATTAAAAATCCAATCAAAAACGATGCAAACAACGTTTTGTTTGCACGAACTATTTGTCCTGACGGGATGAGTAGATGTTTTTTCATGCGTTATAGTCTTACAATTAAATTGGAAATTATATTGTTTTTTAAATAGTATGTAATCATACAAAATACTCAGCCTGTTTTTCAAGGTTGAGTCATGTAATGAAAGCAGGTAAATAAGTGTTATGGTCACAATATTCATTTATAGTAAATATTGTAGCTTACGAGTTTAAAGCAGTCGACAAACTTTGTTATTAAGCTGCCAAATGTCGAAATAAGCATTGTCTGCTTAAATAACAAAACAGGTTTAATCATTTATATGAAAAAGCTAGAAAGAAAGACAATCCTAATTTTGGCGAGGATGATTTTACAGCAAGCTGTAAAACCAGACCTAAAACCCCAATCCAGAAAACTAGCATCGATACTGAAAATCAAGCTGTGATTTCAGTATCGAATTTGGGGCTTTATAGACAATCAGGCTAATGCGTTCCCAGAATATCCCAGAAATAAATTTTCAACAACTTATTTTCCGGAATTAAAAACACACCTGGCACTTGATGTTCTTCAAATCAATTTCAAGAGACTTCCAATAGAATTCACACTGAAAACGGCTTATCAATAATTGGGCCAGCTACATTGCAACCAGGAAAAGCAAAGAATTCTCCATCTTGATATAATTATTTTAATCATAATCTATTGTATATCTATTACATCTATAATTTCATATATTAAAAAATAAAATACTTGTTATCTGTAATCGTTTTATGGAAACGCCCAAGGTGTCCCTTTTTGGGAGTTTGTTGTCCCAAAACCAAACCCAGCTTCCACATTCCGGGTTCCGGGATCCTGCCGGTAAGAGGAAATTTATCTTTTTGCCTGCAGATCCATAAGCCGGTAAACATAAAAATAATATGCCGGTTTGCCCATGCGCTCAATACTGATGGTATCGGGAGGAAGAATTTTTTCGTAATAAAATGTTGATACGGAACGCGGATTTTTAAAATCGCGGCTCGAAGTAATGTACCAGGCATTTGTGTTAAGCCTGAAGCCCCCATGAATCGCATTGATCCAGGCATATTTGTGAATAGATGCGGTATCGCCCGAGGCCAAAACAAAGCGGTTTGTACCCCTCGTTACATAATAATCGTAATTTGCAGCAGGAAACCACCGAAAGCAAACAATCGGAGCATTTACAGGCATAAGACCTGCTTGTTCATATTTCGCAGCCAGGGGAATAAATTTGTCACGCAACTGATTCCAGCCATATACTTCGAGCGAATAATCGGCAGAACCCATGCCTCCTGTTGTCTTTATATATCTTTCAAGCGGTATAAATCCGGTCATAATCTGGGCAGTCGCGAGTATAATCAGCAAAGCAAGGAATGCAAGAGAACTTTTTATTGCAAGCGGGAAAACTGAATCGGAACGGTTTCGAAGCCACAGGGCTGCCAATGGCAGGAGTGATATGTAACCCAGCCCGTTCCAGTGCGGCAGCGTTCGCCTGAATATTGAAACGCCCAGAAATGTAGCAATCAGAGGTAAGGCTGTCCAAACCAGTAAACTAACCTCCGGTTTCTCCTTATTAAACTTTCCTCTGAAAAATGCAACAATTACCATGATAATCAAAACCAGGATTACAGGGTTGGCGTACAAGGTTTCGCCCAGAATTTCGCTGATAAGATAGTCGGGAGTAAATGATGAAGCGAGCGGTTCCACCCTGCTGCTGTGGAAAAGAAAACTCACAAAATCATTCTGCGCATTCCAGATCAGTACCGGCAAAAAAAGGACTCCCATAATGAGGTGTGACAGGTAAAATACGCCGGTTTGCAGCCATTTCCGGTTGTAAACCAAAATATAAACCATCATCCCTAACCAGAGATAAGCCGTGGTATATTTGCTCAATAATGCCAATCCGATAAAAACAGATGCCAGCAAAAAATTGCGTTTTGCCCCTAAATTGATTTCTCCCTGGAAAGCCTTCAAAAGAAACAGGACTGCCGATAACCAAAAAACACTCTGGGGCGAATCGGGCAAAATAAAAACACCCACGATTACGAAACCGTAAACGGATGCGGTGTAAAGTAAGGCCGCGTACCAGCCTGTGAGTTCGTCGCGGATTTGCCTGCCAATGCAATACAGAAGCCATGTATTTACAGTGCCAGCCAGTATAGCGGCCAAACGAATAAAGAATTCGCTGCTGAAATGTAGATTTAAGCTGAAAAGCTGAATGACCCAACCCACCATGGGAGGATGATCGAAATGGCTGAGTGCCGGGTACAGGGCATAAGTGTAATAATAAGCTTCGTCGTTACCCAGGCAGAAACCCGCAGCTATGAATGCACGCAGAGCTGCTGAAATAAACAGCAGGTAAAAGATGGGGTATGCGGTGGAAATCCGAATTTTCAAACAGAGTGGCGTTAACAGATAAATTCCTGTCGAAAAACAGGATTGCGATCGGCAAAGATATAAATTGTCAGGTTTCAGATTTCATTTCCGGAATTGCAGTCTGATAAGCTACCGGGGAATTTGATGCCTGTAATCAAAAAATGGATTCCTGGTATCTGATTGAAAATCTGAATCCAGATGTGACTGGATTGCAAATCCCGTTAAGCAGTATAGCGGGCAAAAGTCATTTTTTTATGCCGATACTTTCCTATACCTCCACACCGCGAGTGAAAGAGAAAATACCGCATATATGGCAATCGCCGTGAAAGGCTTCAGAATATCCTGGAATTGTGAACCTTTAAGCATGACCATCCTGATTATCCTAATAAAATAAGCTATTGGGTTTATCATATTTATTTTCTGTGCCCAGTCCGGCATGCTGTCAACAGGCGTAAAAAGTCCGCTCATCATAATAAAGACCACAGCAAAAAACCAGGCTAAAAACATCGCCTGCTGCTGGGTTTCGACCATCGAAGAAATCAAAAGTCCGATACCAAGTACGGCCAGCAAATAAACCGAAGCTACTCCAAATATCAGCCATAAACTACCCAATATGGGTATTCCGAAAACAATCCGTGCCAGCATCAGCCCGAAAGCCAGCTCGAAAAGCGCGATAAACCAAAAAGGAAGCAACTTACCAATCACAAACTGGTACCTCTTAACCGGCGAAACATTGATCTGCTCGATGGTTCCCATTTCCTTTTCGCGCACTACGTTCATTGATGACAAAAACATCCCGATTATTGTAATAAGTAACACCAGGATTCCGGGTACCATGTATGTTTTGTAATCCAGCTGCGGATTATACCAATACGTATACCGGATATCGAAGGGGGGCTTCATTTCCGTTCCGCCTGCAACGTCAACGATGATATCCTGGTTATAATCCATTATAATTGAATTGCCATAGGCATTCATAATGGCGGCAGCACTTCCGTCGATCGCATTGGTTATAAGCTGAACCGAGGCTTGAGATTCGATTTGCAAATCGCGTTCGAAACGGTTGGGGATAATAAGTATCTGATGGGCTTTGCCCGATTTAAGCAGTTCTTCGGATTCAGCATAGGTTTGAGCATAGGCTTTGATGTGGTAAAAAGGAGGTGCCGTAAATTTTGAAACCAATTGCCTGGAAGCAACTGAACGATCCTGATCCACAATCACCAGGTTGATGTTTTTTATTTCGAACGTAACGGCAAAAGCCAGTACCAGCAACTGAACAACCGGTAATGCAAAAATGATCGGAAGCATCGATTTGTTTCGAAATATCTGCCGGAATTCTTTTTGTAATATATAAAGGATTGTTTTCAAGATATTTGTTTTATGGTTTCTGGCTTCAGAGTTTCTGGTTACTGGTCACTTGTTTCTGGTTTCAGGGTTTCACAAAAAATGTTTTGCCTTTTGATTTTTTCCTTTTGATTTATCAAATTAGATCATTAACACATTGCCATATTATCAAATTACCACATTATCAAATTACCACATTATCAAATTACCACATTATCAAATTACCACATTATCAAATTACCACATTGTCAAATTACCACATTCTTAAATTACTCCAGCCTGATCTTGAACTTCTTAATACTCAGCGCTATAAAGAACAAAGCCATTCCGGCAATGATGAGAGTTTCTTTCCAGATATACTGAAAACCCAGCCCTTTTATCATTATCGATTTCACGATGATGATAAACCAGCGCGGCGGCATGAGATTGCTGATTACTTGCAAGGGAAGTGGCATATTTTCGATCGGGAAAATAAACCCGCTTAACAATATTGTAGGCAACATCAGGGCAAACATCGAGAGCATCATTGCCATCTGCTGGCTTTTACTGACCGTTGAAATAAAAATCCCCAACGACAAAGCCATGATGATAAAGAGTAAACTTTCGGCTAACAAAAGAAAAAGACTTCCTTTTACAGGCATGCCGAGCACAAAGTAGCTCAGCAGCAGTATGATAACTGCATTCGAAAAAGCCAGCAGCACATATGGCAAAACCTTGCCGGCAATGATTTGTATGGGCCGCATAGGTGAAACCAGTAGAATCTCCATGGTTCCAAGTTCCTTTTCCCGGGCAATTGAAATTGAGGTCATCATGGCTGTGATAAGCATGAGCAATATGGTAATTACGCCAGGAACAAACATAAAAACGCTCTTCAGTGCTGGGTTATACATCATTTGGGATTCCGTTTTTACGGTAAGCGGCAGCGACATTCCTTTAAGATATTCCTGCTGATAATCGAGAATTATGGCGGAAGTATAACTGACCAGCAGGTTTGCTGTGTTCGGATCGCTGGCATCAGCAATAAGCTGTATTCCGGCCCGGTGATCTTTTTCCAGTTTTTTGCTGAAATCGCTTTCGAAGATAATTACTTCTTTCACTTTCCCACGCCTGAAAACTTCGTCGATATGCCCTTCGCCAGGCACCTGATCGCTAAGGATAAAGAACCCGGAAGAAAGTAATTTTGATGTTATTGCCCTGGTTACCTGGTCGTTGGATTGATCGATAATGGCAACAGGAGCATTTTTAATTTCTGTCGAAAGAGCAAATCCAAAGAGCAATACCTGAATTACCGGCATACCAAACAGAACCACCATCGACCTGATATCGCGGAAAATATGGTAAAACTCTTTGATGATGAAACTTCTCATTTAATGTGGGATGTGCAATGTGCGATGTGGGATGTGCGATGTGCGATGTGCAATGTGCAATGTGCGATGTCGAGGGTCGAATGTTTAAGGTCGATTTAAACTATAAGGCTAATCTTCTATTCAACTAGCTATTAACGATTTAACGATTAACGATTTTCTATTAACCATTTTCCATTAACTATTTTCCATTAACTAAACACCTACCCCCGTGCTATCTTCAAAAAAACCTCCTCAATATTTGCTGCCTGGTATTTCGCTTTCAGGTTTGCAGGAGTGTCGAGTGCTACAATTTTGCCATCAGCCATAATGCTTACCCTGCGGCAATATTCGGCTTCGTCCATATAATGTGTGGTAACAAAAACGGTGATTCCCTGGTTAGCGGTTTCGTATATGATTTCCCAAAACTGCCGCCTTGTTATAGGGTCAACGCCACCGGTAGGTTCGTCTAAAAAAACTATCGATGGCTGGTGAATGATAGCTACCGAGAATGCCAGTTTCTGCTTCCATCCGAGCGGGAGTGAGCCTAAAATCTGGTTTTTCTCACTTTCAAGCCCAAGACGGCCGAGGAGTTCAGTCGTTCTTTCCCGGATTTTTGCCGCTGGCAGGCCATAAATACCTCCGAAAAACTGAAAATTCTCCCAAACCGATAAATCCTCGAAAAGCGAAAACCGCTGACTCATATAGCCGATTCGTTTTTTAATCATTTCCGTCTGTGTATAAACATCATAACCTGCAACCAGGACTTTTCCAGAAGTAGGTGCTGACAATCCGCAAAGGATTTTCATTGCCGTCGTTTTACCTGCGCCATTTGCACCCAGGAAACCATAAATTTCCCCTTCGTCAACCGAAAAAGTAAGATGGTCGTTGGCGACAAAATTGCCAAACTTTTTAACCAGGTTTTCTACTTCGATGATTTTCATTAAGGGGTTTGGGATTGGGGTTTAGGGGTTGACGATGAAGGGTAACAAGGAGAAGGGCGGCTGGGAGATTGTATGAGGAAGTTTGGTGAGTATTACATTTATTGTTCTTATGATACTAATGTCAGAATGGCAATTCCGGTTCTTGTGATGGCGAGTTTCTGTTTCCCTTATTAAAAAAAACTTTCTTTCAAAATTCGCCCCATCACCAAGTCACCCAGTCGCCCTGTCATCGTCGCCCTTCACTCAATCTTTATTCTTCACCTGTGCCACTCCCAACGCTCATCATTTCCATAAAACAATCCTCAATTGATGGTTCGATTTTCGAAATATGAACATTACTGTGGCCGAGGGCTTCAAGATACAAGGCGATTTCGGCGGGTTTGATGGATTTATCGGACAAAGACAGGTGAATGTGCTCCCCGAACGGAAAAGCTGTCCAGGTGCTTTCAAAACGTCTCAGATCGACAAGCAAACGGTATATGTCATCCGCTTTCAAAGCCCACAAATCCCTGCCGAAATTATTCCGGATTGCTTCGGGCGTATCAATACTCATGATTTTACCACCCTGTATCAAGGCGACGCGATCGCAACGCGATGCTTCGTCCATGTAAGGCGTTGAAACAATAATAGTGATGCCGCTCTGGCGTAGTTTGTTCAGCATTTCCCAGAATTCGATCCGTGAAACGGCGTCCACACCAGTTGTTGGCTCGTCGAGTACCAGTATTTCAGGTTTATGGATCAGCGCACACGACAACGCCAGTTTCTGCTTCATTCCACCCGATAACTTGCCGGCTTTGCGCGTCTTAAAAGGCTCGATATGGCTGTAGATATCTTTTACAAGATCATAATTTGCCTCAAGTGTCGTTTTAAAAATACCTGCAAAAAACCGAAGGTTTTCTTCAACTGTAAGATCCTGGTATAGTGAAAAACGACCGGGCATATATCCCAGGATTTTCCGCAGTTTCGTATAATCTTTCACCGTATCGAGTCCATCCACTGTTAGCGTACCCCCATCAGGTATCAATAACGAAGTTATCAGCCTGAACAAGCTTGTCTTTCCGGCACCATCAGGACCGATAAATCCAAATAATTCGCCTCTGTTTACTTCAAATGAAATATCGTCCAGTGCAGTTTTATCACCGTACCTTTTTGTGATATTTACTGCCTTGATGGAAATGCTCGGGGACATTCGTTTAAAATAAAAATAATTTCATGTGACGTTAAGGGGTGACAAGGCGACAGGGTGAGGGGCGACAAGGCGAAGGGCGAGATCAACAGAATGACCATCGAACGACCATTTTTGCCAACCGAATCACCCTAAACCCCAAACCCTAAATCCAAATCCCTATTTTCTCAACGTTGCTTCCTTGGTCCAATAAGCTGTTTTTCCTAATCCCATCCACGATGCACCAATAAAACCGCGGATCTTCACTTTTGTGGCCGACTCGAAATTGATATAACAATTATAAGTTTTACCGCTGGCAGGATTATAGATAGAACCATCGTTCCATTCATTATCTGATTCGTTGTATTTGAAACCTTTCAGCATTTCGAGACCCATAATGGCACGTTTCTGAAGTTTTACATCCGGGTTTTTATCGTCCACCTTTGGTTTACCGTCTTTATTAGGTTCTTTAAGCCATACAATTTTACCATAGTATTTACCATTGGGGTCTTTGTAGATTTGAACCTGTGATTTTTCGGCTCCTGTTTCGTCGTCGAATGTGAGGTAGTAACCTAAAATTTTATCCGCTTTGGATTGTGCCTTGGATGATGATCCGAATGCCATTAAAATGACAAGCAATGCTGTAGTGAGAGTGATTTTCATTGTTTTCAGATTTAGTTTTAACTTGGTTGGATATAATTGGATTGATTATTCTCTTTTGGCAGTAAAATTGACTTCGGCCGGCATGGCTATCTTCAGACTGCCGTCATTTTGAACCCTGATTTTTACGGCATACACAAGGTTAATTCGTTCTTCTTTGGTTTGAATTATTTTGGGAGTAAATTCTGCCTTCGGTGAAATCCAGCTCACTATTCCGCTCAATTTCCGGTTCGTTTTTTTGTCGGCATCAATAAGCACTTCTACCTGCTGACCCTGTTTTACGCCCGGAAGCTGAATTCCTGAAACATAGACTTTCAGTTCCAACACGCTAAGGTCGGCAATTTTATAAAGCGCCCGACCAGGAACTGATATTTCCCCTGCTTCGGCATACTTATTCAGCACAGTTCCTTTTACCGGGTTGCGGATATAACACTTGTGTATGGATTCGTTAACCTGGGCTATTTGTCTTTCGATAACTTCAAGTTCTTCGGCAATTCCGGTGTTTTGTGTGCTGATGGATGCCACCTGTTTATCAACCAAATCGATGGCTCCATTCACATCATCCAATTGTTTTGGGGTGGCTGCTTTATCGGTTACGAGTTTGGTGATACGGTTTTTTTCAACCAGCAGATTCGCTTTTTGCTGCTGCTGAACGTCTACCTGGGCGATAACACTACTCTTTTTTACCGAAACCGCATTCAACTGTGCCTGTAACTGTAACTTCTTCAGGTACAAATCGGTGGTATCGATCAAAGCCACAATGCTTCCCGAATCGGGTTGCGAGCCTTCGTCAAGATTCAGGTAAAGAATGCGGCCGGCACTTTCGGCCGAAATGGTTACCTGTACCGCTTCGAAATTACCGTAAGCATCGCTCAGGTTGTTGTTGTTTTTGCAGGATGATAACCAAATTAAAGTTATGATTACCAATATTTTATATAATTTACTCATTTTCAAAAATGATTTATTTGTAACTTGTATTTTAATTATCTGTGTTTGAGTCTTTGTAGTTTCAATTTCTGATTTCATAACCCGCCAGTCGCCGCCTTGTAAAGTGCTTTCGATTGCAGCAATTGCATTTTATGAAGGTTCTGCGCCAGTAAGGCTTGTTCGCTGGCTATTTGTTCGGTAACGAATTCGGTTGCAGTAATTGTACCGTTTTCGAGTTGCGAGGCTGCTGCCAGGGTAATTGATTTCCGGAGACGGATAATCTCCTCATCGCTTTTTATCAGTTCGTCTGCTTTTTGTATATCGGCAAGGTATTGCTGCACCTGGGCCTGGTTGGCCAAATCGTATGCATCCTTCTGGTTTTCAATGATACTGCTGTTAATATCAAGAATTTGCTTTTCGCGGCTGGTTTGATGCCAGTTCCAGAAATTCCAGCTTACTTTGGCTCCCACGGTATAAAAAAAAGCGGCTCCTTCCTTAAAAAAATTATATCCCGGATTTCCGTAACCGGCAGTTCCGAAGCCATATACTTTGGGCAATTCCTTTGCAATTGACAGTTTTTTAGTTGCCTCCAGCTTTTGCTGCATCAGCCCGAAAACGCCAAATTCGGGTCTTCGATTGGTGTAAACCGACAAATCGACATCCAGACCAGGTTCAACAAAGAGTGTATTCTCGTCCATTTCCATCCCGCTTAAAACCTTTAAAGTATTAACCAGGGCTCGCTTCTGAGTTTTAACTTCCAGCAGCCTTTGTCCACCCTTGAGCTTTTCGGCCTCCAATACTTCGGCTGCTGATGGCAGCAGGACACCCCCTTTTACCGAAGCTTTTACTTTCGCCAGGCGTGCATCGAGATCTTCGATTGTGCTGTTAATAACTCCTGCATTCAAATCGGCTAACAATATGCTGAAATACAATTGATTGATACGCTCGCGGATTTTATAAAGCTCAGCATCGTTGTTCAATTGGTTGATCCGGCGGTTGAAATCTTCAATTATAACCTGGGCATCAATATTACCACCGCCATAAATCAGCTGGTTGGCATCGAGCGACATTTTGTACTGTGCTTTAGGAATCACGGGCGCAGGTGCTCCTGGTACATTAAAAAAGAGTTGGATAACTTCGTTCTGATAAGTAGCCTGCCCGTTGGCACTGAGTTGCGGAAGTTTTCCGTTATCAATGTTTTTTTGGAGGTTATCATTCGCTTCGGTGTAGAGTTTATTTTGCTGCGAAAGCGGATGGTTTTTCATAGTAGCCGCCAAACATTCATCGAGCGTAAGCCGCTGCTGAGCCTGCGTGCCGAAAGATAGCAGTACCGCAAAAAAGATTAAAAATAGTCTGTACATCATATGCATATTGATTTAAGTACAAAATCTGTGATTTCGTTTCCCCTGTCTTCCAGATATGCCTGGTATTCATCATGTTCCATGTTAAAAATAGTTTGTACGATCGGCCTTGCCACAAAAGGGAAAATACACATGGCGATTATATTAACTAATAAATGTTCCGCTTTTATCGTACGTATCAATCCCCGTGAGACTTCGTCCTCAATCTGAGTCTGAAGGAGTATGGGATTAACTCCCGATTTTTTTATGTATTTTAAAAAGCTTTCGGGATTTGAATTTAAAGTATTGATCACAAAAGCAGGAATGAAAGGATTTTCGTGCAGAGCCTTAAGGTACATTTTTACAAAGAAAGTTATTTTTTCCTTTATACCGATCTCAGCTTCAAGCAAATGTTTCATTGCCGGAAAGAGGTTGGCGGCTACTTCGCTGAAAACGGCTTCGAACAATTTTTCCTTGCTGCGGAAGTAATAATGCAATAAAGCTTTGTTAATTCCCGCCTGGTCGGCAATTTCCTGCATACGTGCTCCTTCGTAACCTTTAATAATAAAAACATCGCGGGCTGCAATAAGTATTTGATTTTCTGTATTTTCCCCTGCCAGAGTCATGGTACAATCGTCATTATCATTTGGTTTAACTATATGATTTAACCAAATGGTCAAATTTACAACAAAATATTATTTGAATTGCTTAATGGAGGGGCTTTTTTAAAATTTTCTGCTCGAATTAATTCTATACCTTTACATTTTTAGAATATGTTTGCCTTTATGCTACATAAGAGATTAAAATATATAGCAGTAATATTGATTCAAAATTTTTTTATTTCGATGCCTATCAGCCTTTTGGCAGAAAATGCATCTGTAAATTTTCCGGGTTTGTTTATGAAGAACCAGGGACAGTTTAACAACGGTTCCGAATATTGTTTAAAAGCAAAAAATACAAATACCTTCTTTTTCAATCAACATATTGTAAATCAGTTTATTTCAACCGGATCGGAGGGTGATTCAGCTAATTTGGATATTGTAAACATGCAGGTTGATTTTGAAAACAGCAACCCTAATGTAGTTTTTGAAGAAAGAGACCAAATGGATTCAAAATCTAATTTTTTTATTGGAAACGACCCTTCGAAATGGCAAACCGACATTGCCTCTTTCGGCACTTTGGCATATAAAAATCTCTACAACCATATTGACCTTGTTTACTATAATGAAACCAAAGGTATAAAAAGCGATTTTGTGGTTCATGCCGGAGGAAAAATATCAGATATAGTATTGAAATACAGTGGCATAAAAACGATTTCGATAAACGGTCAAGGCGAATTAATCCTCGATACCGATGCGGGTGAACTAAAGGAAAATATTCCTGAAGCCTACCAGGTAATAAATGGGATAAAAGTCCTGGTAAAAGCATATTTCAGCATTGAAAGCGGAAATAAGGTCGGCTTCCGTGTTTCTGCTTATGACCCGGGTTATGATTTGATTATTGACCCGCAGTTAGTTTATTGCACCTATTTGGGAGGATCAAACGACGACCAGTTTTTTCATGGGAATATGGTAAAAGATACTCAGGGCAATATTTATTTGGCGGCTAAAACAAAAAGTTTTGATTTCCCTATTATACCGGGCTCCTATTCATCCACTTTCACCGGTTTGTACGATGTGGTAGTTTTTAAGTTCAATCCGGCTGCCACACAGCTCCTGTTCTCGACTTATGTGGGAGGTGGAAGCGATGATTGCCCTTATGGGATCGCGTTGAGTGGAAGCACTAACGATGTGGTTGTTGCAGGATGGACGCGGGGATCCGGCTTTCCGGTAACCTCCGGGGTTTTCCAGGGCACCTTTGCCGGTGGATCTTGCGATGGATTTATTTTGAAGTTGAACTATACGGGTAATAATCTGATTTTCTCAACTTATATTGGTAGCCTTTCGGAAGATTATATATCTGATATTGAAATTGATGCAACTTCAAACATATACATTGCCGGGTATTCAAGTTCTAATTTCCCTACAACAAGTGGGTCGTATCAGCCAACCAATACAAATACCGGTAGTTACGATATTGTCGTTTCTAAATTGAATTCCACAGGAAGCTCACTGTTGGCCTCGACAATGATCGGAGGCTTGTCGAACGATAGGGGCCACGATATTGCACTTGATAACTCTGGATTTATATATATATCCGGATCTGCCGAAGGTAATTTCCCTACTACTTCAGGTGCTTACGACGTAACTTTTAACGGAGGCATGAAGGATGTTGTAGTCTGTAAATTTAACCCACAGCTTACTACATTGCTTTATTCAACCTTTATAGGCGGTGGTGGTGACGACACCCCTATTGATGGGTTTATAGTAGATAATTCAAACCAGGTAATCATAGCAGGTGAGTGCGGTTTAGGATTCCCGGCTACGACTGGTGCTTTCAACCAAACTTTTTCAGGCGGTACTTATGATGTGTTTCTGGCCAAGTTAAACCCCACATTCAGCAACTTGATTTATTCAACGCTTCTTGGTGGCCCGGGCAACGATCAGGGTTACAACCTTTGTATTGATGCTGCCGGGAATACTGTAATTACCGGCCTGGCATCGGCTGGTTTCCCAACAACGCCCGGTTGTTACGATGCCACATTTAATGGTGTTGCAGATGCTTTTGTTGCAAAGTTCAATCCCACTGCTTCACAATTATTATACTCTTCATACCTAGGAGGAAGCGACACCGACTACGGTGTTGCTTTAATGATGAATGGGGACACAGCCATAATTACAGGCGACACAAAATCGGCGGACATGCCGGTTACTCCCAATGCTTACGACCCCACTTTTAATGGCGGTGTCAGCGATCTTTTCCTTTCCAAAATATTGCTTACTACCGATAACGTGGTTGCAGATTTTATCATTCCTGATACGGTTTGCGTTAATCAGAATATAGCTATCCAGAACACTTCCACCGGTGGAAGCTCCTATTATTGGAATTTCTGTTCAGGTAATTTATCAACAGTTCCGATCGGGGTTAACCTTGGTAACCTGGGTTCTTTAAATTGGCCGGTATATTCAGCTTTGGCCAAAGATGGTGACAATTATTTTGTCTTTATTACCAATATCAGCGATGGAACACTAACGCGGCTTGCTTTTGGCAACAGCCTGACTAATACGCCCGTAGCAACAAATCTTGGAACCTTGGGAGGCGTTCTGCAAATATACATCGAAGGAATCCAGATTAAAAAAGATATCGTTTCCGGCAACTGGTATGGTGTGATTGCCGGTGGGCAGACAAATAATCTGTTCAGGTTGAATTTTGGTACAAGCCTGAGCAATACTCCAACAGCTGTAAACCTCGGGAATATTAGTGGTTTGATGAGTTACTCGCATACAATTTACACTTTTTATGAAGGAGGGAATTGGTACAGTTTTATAGGAAATTATAACGTGAGTACCATCATGAAATTAAGTTTCGGCAACAGCCTGGCAAATACACCGACTGCAATCAATCTTGGCAATATCGGTGGTTTGAGCGGACCTGTAGGCTTTTATCCTATCGAAGAAAATGGTATCTGGTATATGTTTGTTGTGAACAGGAACAACAGTACCCTCTCGAGATTGAATTTTGGCAACTCGCTGGTGAATATTCCTTCGGGGTCTAATATCGGGAATGTTGGAGGAACCATGAACACGCCACGATCGATAACCATTTTAAAAGATTGCGGACAAATTACCGGCTTTGTTGTAAATGAAGTTCCAAATGATTTGGTAAAACTGACTTTCCCCAATGGATTATTAAGCACTCCAACAGGAGTTTCGTTGGGGAATATTGCAAATTTTTCCTTTCCCCATCATATTTCGGAGCTATTCAGGGTAGGTGATTCGTTATATGCTTTTGTTATGAACGTTTCGAACAATTCTATTTCCCGTTTATGCTTCCCAAGTTGTACCAATGCTTCTGTTTCTTCTTCGAGCCTGCAAAATCCTCCTGTTTATTCATACAATTCGCCTGGAACATACAATGTTAGTCTGGTTGTGAACGAAGGATTACCTACTCAATCGAATGCATGCAAAGATGTGGTGGCAGTCGCAACTCCCGTTCCTGCCATAACCGGTAATCCGGATATCTGTGTTGGTGAAACTTTAAGTTTAAGTACAACAGCATCTCCCGGGTATAGGTATCAATGGTCAGGGCCAAATGGGTTTGCTTCAACAAGCCAAAACATATCCATACCCAATGCCACGACACTAAATTCAGGAACTTATACGCTGATTGTTACCATTGGCGGTTGCGCAAGTTTGCCTGTAAATAAATTTGTCACGGTTTCACAGACGGCTGTTGCCAATGCCGGTCCCGACGGGTCAACCTGCGGAATCACCCCATTTACTATTTCAGGTGCAACAGTATCGGATGTTACTTCGTATTTGTGGTCAACATCGGGAACCGGTAGTTTTGTTAACCCAACCCTCCTGAATCCAACTTATACCCCAAGTGCTGCTGATGTAAGTGCCGGTTCGGTTACACTTACCTTAACACCTTCGAGCGGGACAGCCTGTATTGGACTGCCTGATGCAATGCAGTTGACCATACAAAAAACGCCTTTAGTAAACGCAGGATCCGATGCTGTCATTTGCCAGGGAAATTCCTTTACCGTTTCTACAGCAAGCCAGCAATATACAGGGTCAGTGATCTGGTCACGAATTGGGACAGGAAGCCTCCTGAATGCAACGACACTCACGCCTACCTATATTCCGGCCCTAAATGAAACCGGTATTGTTACATTAACACTTACAGGAATTGGTATTCCTCCCTGTTCATCTGCAACAGACCAGATGACCATAACAATTAACGCTTTGCCGGTAATAGATGCCGGAAATGATATAGCTATTTGCGAAACAGCTATAACTATACCCATTACAGGGGCTACTGTCAATTCATCAGCCGCTTTGTTCTGGACAAGTTCCGGAACTGGTACTTTTTTAAATCCAACGATACTAAACCCAATTTATACACCAACTGTTGCCGATAAAACGGGAGGTTCGGTAGTTTTAACACTGACAGCAACCGAACCATTCTGTGCCGGTGTAACCGACCAACTTACCTTGCATTTCAGCCATCAGGCTGCGGCCTATGCAGGTACGGATAATTCCACTTGCCAATTGCAACCTTTTACAGTCTCAGGAGCATCGGCACCCAATTCTGTTTCGGTTACTTGGAATGTATTAAATGGAACCGGCATTTTAGCCAACTCAAATACACTAACGCCAACTTACACCCCTGTGATTGGAGATCCTGGTGTTGTAACACTTATATTAACAGCCTTGAGTACTGCTCCATGCGAACAAGTTTCTGATTTTATGTATCTTTCCATCAATCCGTCGCCTGTTGCAATAGCAGGAGTCGACGCAAGTGTCTGTGAGGGATCGGATTATACAATTTCAGGAGCTTCGGCCTCCAATAATTTGTCCCATTCATGGAGCGAAGACGGAAGCGGATACTTGACCAATACTTCGGGTTTCACGCCAACATATATTCCCGGTTCAGGGGAAACAGGAGCTGTGACCATTTCATTATCAGCCACCGGAAACCCACCTTGTGCATTGGCAGTCGATGCGATGACTTTAACGATTAATCCGCCACCCATTGCCAATGCAGGGCCAACCGGAAGTATATGCTCAGGCTTCAGCTACGCCATTTCAAATGCTTCAGCCCAGCATTATTCCTCCGTACTTTGGTCATACATGGGTTCCGGTACACTTTCACCGTTAAACTCGCTATCACCCACTTATATACCCGGAATTAATGAAACAGGTACCGTAACTTTTACATTAACGGCCAACGGATTATTACCATGTACCAGCGTTCAGAGTACAACCACGTTGACAATTGTTCCGTCCGTAATGGCATCCGCAGGCTTGGATGCATCCATTTGCGAAGGAAATTCGTTTACGGTTACATCGGCCAATGCAACAAATACACCCTCAATTACCTGGACCAGAATTGGTGCCGGAAATCTATTGAATGCAACATCGATCTCGCCAACCTATGTTCCGGCTTTGGGTGAAACCGGATTGGTTACATTAACACTTGTTGCTTCAGGAAACAGTCCTTGCCCTGATGTGACAGATGAAATGCAATTGGAAATACAGGAATACCCCACCGCTTTTGCCGGCAACAATGCATCTATCTGTCAAAATGTTTCATATACCATTCCAGGAGGAGGGGCAACAAATTATTCTGCTTACAACTGGTCAGAAAATGGAACCGGATTTTTAACGGAAACCAATACCCTAAGCCCTACTTATCACCCGGGGACAAATGAAGCCGGCATCGTGACAATAACTCTGACCGCAACAGGTTTGTCAAATTGTTTGCCGGCAACCAACAGCATGAATTTAACCATTGATCCATTGCCTTTTGCTGAAGCAGGAACAGAAGGCTTCTCGTGCCAGGGTT
>CAIXAQ010000400.1 GCA_903917425.1 uncultured Bacteroidales bacterium | reverse complement strand
GGTTTGCTTTAATTATTCAGATACGCTTGGAAGGGAAAACTTCCAACCTTATACTCGACGCATGAAAATTGTACACATCGTCCCCGGTTTTGGAGGCACTTTTTATTGTGGTAACTGCCTTCGCGACAGCGGGGTAGTTGCTTCGCTTAAAAAAGCCGGTCACGATGCTGTTACCCTGCCCATGTACCTGCCACTTACGATGAACGGACAGGCCTCCGACCATGAAATCCCGGTGTTTTATGGCGCAGTAAATATTTATCTCAAGCAGTTCCCGGTATTCAGGCATATGCCTAAATGGTTTGAGAACCTGATGAACTCACCACCAGTTTTAAGGTTTGCCGCAAAAAAATCGGGTTCAACCCGCGCTTCCGGTCTCGAAGATCTCACCGAATCCATGCTTCTGGGTGCAAAAGGTCACCAAGGTGAAGAGCTTCAGCAATTGGTTGATTTTTTGCGAAACCACGAAAAACCAGATGTGGTTCATATCTCGAATGCCTTGTTGCTTGGCCTGGCAAAAAAAATCAGTGAGGAAGTAAAAGTCCCTGTAGTTTGTTCCCTTCAGGATGAGGATGTTTGGGTTGATGCTATGCACAAAGACCAACAGGGAAAAATGTGGCGGCTGTTGGCCGAAAAGGCAAAAGATGTGAATGCTTTTATTGCAGTAAGCGATTTTTTTGCCGGAGTAATGCAAAGCCGTATGTCAATTCCGGACAGCAAAATGCATGTACTTCATGTTGGCGTGAATCCCGAAGCATATGACTATTCCAGACCGGCTAAAACGCCCCAGGTTATCGGTTTTGTTTCCAGGATATGCGAAGAAAATGGTTTCGAAATCGTGGTAGATGCATTTATCCGCCTCAGGGAAAATCCGGCGTTCAGCACACTGAAACTGAAAGCTACCGGGGGAATGACCGGCGATGATACTAAGTTTATCAATAAGCAGATCAATAAGTTAAAACAAAGAAATCTCGTTGGGGATTTCGAAATACAAGCGGATTTTACACTCAGTGGATTGCGGGATTTCTTTAAGTCCGTAACTGTTTTATCGGTTCCGGTGTTAAAGGGGGAAGCTTTTGGCCTTTACCAACTCGAGGCATTGGCTTCGGGAGTGCCCCTGGTGCAACCTGAACTTGGCGCTTTTCCCGAAATCATAAGCGCAAGCGGTGGCGGAGTTACCTATAAACCCAATACGGCTAAGGCCCTTGCCGAAAAACTGGCAGAAGTATTGTCGGATCCATCGAAACTCGAAATCATGAGTCTTGCCGGAAGAAAAGCTGTTGAAGAACATTTCGATTGCAGAAAACTGAGCGGGCAAATGGTTGATATTTATAGAACGTTGATTGATGGTCAGTTTAAATAGTTCTACTGTTAATTTAATGGGTGAATTGAAAATGCCGGAAGTCAGAAGACGGAAGTCAGAAGTTCTCGTGAAAACTTCTTTTATCCCGTGAGAGAGGAGCTTTCTGGTCATTTGCTTTTCTTCAAATCGCTTCTCATTAGTAGGAATAAATCTCAAATTAGCACTTTCTTCCGTCTTCTGACTTCTGGCCTTCAAAAACCAATTCCACTCAATTCGTGGCAGAACAGTTTAAAATTTAAAAAATGATTTTCATCATGCTGATATTGAGTCTGTTGTTTATTGCAATAGGATATATTATTACAGAGAAAAATGCAAAATACCTGCTTTCCGGTTATAATACCATGTCGGAAGAAGATAAGATAGCATTTGATTTATCGTCATATATACCCGCCTTTCGCAGATTTCATTTATTTCTGGGAGTTTCGTTCCTGCTAATAGGTTCGGCCCTTACATTTCTGATCAGTGAAACTGCTACCGGAATTTTCATTGCTTTGTATCCGATTGTTGCCTACATCGGTTTTTTTTGGATTGGCAAAAAATACTATAGGGGTAATAAGGGGAAAGGTAGCAATATTGGAATCGGAATACTTATAGCAGCGCTAATTTTCATATTGGCTCTCATGGCTTTTGGTGCTAGGGAAAATGAAATGAGAATTTCGAATGAAAAAATTACCATTAATGGAATGTATGACGAAGAAATTGCCGTATCCGGAATTTTATCCGTTTGCCTGGTCGATAGTTTACCTGCTATAACGCTCAGAATCAATGGTTTTGGACTTGGAAATATCCGGAAAGGGTATTTCAAGACAAGTAATGGAGTCGTTGTTAAACTGATTATGAATTCCGGAAACAATCCTTGTATTTTAATCACTAAAAAAACCGGAGAAGAAATATTTTATTCAGCCAGAAAAATACCGAATAAAACTATTTTTGCAGAGATACAGGAAAAAATTCCCGGAATATCCTGTTCCGAAATGGTTGAAAACAATAAGTAATAAAGGTGATTCCTATACTTTACGATCAAATGTCTCATATTTTTATTCGACTTTTGACTTTTGACCTTGACCTTTGACCTTTAAACCTTTCCCTATAAAACTCTCATGTTAGCCGAACTTCTGTCAATCACCAAACACTATAATCAACCCGGTTCCTCAATATCCAACCTGGTTCTGGATAATATTTCTTTTCAGATTGCTGACAAAGAACGAATTGCCATTGTCGGGCCATCAGGATCAGGGAAAAGCACCTTGCTCAATATTTTAGGAACTCTCGATAAACCAACTTCAGGCACTGTGCTTTTGGATGGCTCAACTGTTGAATCTATGGATTTTGACCGGCTGGCCGGAATCCGGAATTCCATGATCGGGTTTGTTTTCCAGATGCACCACTTGTTACCTCAGCTTACATTGCTCGAAAATGTAATGCTTCCCCTGCTCCCCCAGAAAGACAAAAACAGTTTGAAACCGGCAGCCGACCGGGCAAAGCACCTTATTGAGCGTGTCGGATTATCAAACCATATTCATAAATATCCTTCACAGCTTTCAGTTGGCGAATGCCAGCGGACAGCCGTGATTAGGGCACTCATCAACCAACCCCGACTGTTGCTTGCCGATGAGCCAACCGGCTCTCTCGATGCTGCTAATGCCACACAACTTGCTGATTTGCTGATAGAACTGAACCGTGAACAAAATGTTGCCCTGGTCATTGTTACACATTCAATGGAAATAGCATCTAAAATGGATAAAATCTATCACCTTCGGGAAAGGAAGTTAATGACTGGAGAAATAGTTAATGGTTAATGGAAAATCGTTAATCGTTGATGGAAATCGTTAATCGTTAATCGTCATTCGTTAATCGCAAATCCGAAATCGTTAACCGTCAATTGTAAATCTGCTATCATCAATCGTAAATAGAAAATCGTCATTCGTTAATCGTAAATCCGCAATCCGCAATCGTAAATCCGCAATCGCAAATATAAGCCCCTAACCCCCAAAACCTAATCCCAAACCCCTTTTGTTTTCCATGACCCTGATAACCCTGATTCTGCGCAACCTGAAGTATTACCGGAAATCGTACCTTTCGATCCTGGCCGGTACGCTTATCAGCACGGCTGTGCTCACGGGGGCTTTGGTGGTGGGCGATTCGGTGAAGTTCAGCCTGGAGAATCTTACAGATATCCGCCTCGGGCAAACGCGTTTTGCCATACAGGCAGGAAATCATTTTTTCAGGCAGGATCTTGCCGGTGAGTTGGAGGAACAAATGGGAAACCTTGTTGCACCTGTGCTGCAACTCGAAGGCATTGCTATAAATACAGATAAAGATTCAAAGATCAACCGTATTGACGTGCTTGGTGTGGACGGGCGTTTTTCGAAATTGTGGGATATTCCCGGAACGAAAATCAACCCCGATGAGGCCATCCTGAGCAGAAATACCGCCGAAAAACTGAATCTGAAACCCGGCGATGAATTCCTCCTGAAAATACGGAAACAAACCAAAGCATCCGAAAACGCACCGTTTGTTTCGGAAAAAGAGCCACTCGTAGCTTTTCGGCTGAAAGTAGCTGCTATCGCTGACGATGCAAAGTCGGGCCGTTTTAGCCTGAAAATCAATCAGTCGGCACCATTCAATATTTTCGTTTCCCTGGCGACCCTGGCTCAGAAAACAGGCCTGGGCGGAAATGCTAATATGCTGCTTGTTGCCGGCAATGAAAGTGAAAATCTGATTTCCCGAAACGTAGATTCACTTCTTCGTCTTTCGTGGCAGCCCGAAGATGCCGGACTCGAGATCAGAAAACTACCTACAAATAACTCCTACGAAATCCGGTCTGGCCGGATATTCATTGATGATAAATCTGCTAAAGCCATTCAGAAGAGCATTCCGGGGGCTCAGCCTGTTTTTACTTACATGGTGAATGGTATTTCTACGCAT
>CAIXAQ010000399.1 GCA_903917425.1 uncultured Bacteroidales bacterium | reverse complement strand
TCTGTGAAATCTGTGTTATCTGTGGCATATATTTGTTTTTCATTACTTTAGACAAACTGATTAGTTACCAATTCAGTTATTAGTACTGTCTTATTCAGAAATAAAGAGCCGTTCAAAATCATGCTTACCGTTGAACAAGCCCCACACACTTCCGGGTTTCAAACTTTAAATCAGCAATTCAGGAGTTTATCGTTGATTAGGACGGTCGATACAAGAAGCACTTAACATAACAGTTACGTTGAATGATATTGATAGCAGAAAATCTGACTCATTTTTGAATTTCAACATGATGTTTCTGCTTTACTTGTGAAGTCATTCCTCATAAACTGACAATCCCGAATAGCCGGTTTGTATTATAACTTGCTGCTTCCTGCCAGAGATCCTGATGCTTGGGGACACTTTCCTATATTATTAACAGGACAAGCTTTCCCTTATGTTTCGAAAAAAGATGCCGGGCCCCTACTTTTCCGCAAAAGCTACCTCGTATTCCATAGTGATAAAAATATCTGCCTTTGGTCTAAGTGCCTGAACCATTTGGTGTTCCTTTTCAAGAACGGCCATACGATATTCATTCTGAGGCTCCTTACCCCTCACAAGCTGGGCTTTCTTGGTTTCGTGATACGTAAGTTCTATAAAAATGCCCAGGTCAACCCCTTCGGTTTTGATGGCGTACAAACCATCAATTATCAGCATATCGACAGTCGAATAGTCGGTAGTAAGCTGGTCAACCTGCTCGGTAACCAGGTCCACGCATGGACCGGTTGAAACTTTGCCAGCCTTAAACTCGGCAACATTGCGGTAAATGGTATCCCAGTCATATTCGCCATAGCCAACCACATTCTGAATCCCGTTCTCCTTGCGCCATTCGGTTCGCAGCAAGGGCAAAATACGGTAATAGTTGTCGATATGGAGTGGTTTGGCAAAAATGCCATGCTTGCGCAAACCTTTGGCAATCACATGTGCCAGTTCCGATTTCCCGGAACCGGACTCGCCGGAAATCCCGATGATCATCTTCGGCTTCTGCTTGGCAAGGATATGTTCAATGATAATTTCACCGGCTTTCAGGTGTTTTTCAGTAATCAGTAATACGTCGCCTAACATGGTTTTTATTTTAATGGGTTAATTTTTTCGTTCGAGGTTCAAATGCCTTTGGCGTTCAAAGTTCAAGGAATCGGATATAAGTGATAGTAGCTGAAAGTAGGTTTGCGGACCCGAAGCCCCGAAGCAAGGCGAGGTGCAGGAATCAATAACCTGATTTCTGCTTAAACAAGCTTAAACACAGCCTTTTCACCTTCAGATACAGCCATTTTAATATTGTTAATCAAAACAAAGGTACTTCTATCGGCCCCACAAGTCACTTCCGTTTTTGTAATATTCATTTGAAAACGGGTTCCCTTAAAGCTAATCCCAAATCGCAAGGATTCCCACGCATCGGGCAACGATGGTTGCAGAGATAAATAATCCTGGTCGAACGAAATGCCGGCAAATGTTGTCAAAGCAATAAGTACAGTGCCTGCCATAACTCCGGCATGTATACCTTCAGCAGTGGTACCGCCTTGTATATCAATGAAATCGCTCGCCAAAGCATCCGAATAAAGTTGCCAGCTCATTTCCCTGTTACCGGCGATGGAGGCCAGCCGCGCATGAACAATACGACTCAGCGTTGAACCATGTGAGGTCCGTCCGAAATAGTATTCTAAGTTGCGTTGCAGGTAATCCTCCGGCAACGAATAACCAAGACCTTGCAGAAGGCTATCGACTTCTGCTTTCTCGAGATTATAGAAAGTCATCAGGGTATCCGCCTGTTTCGAAACTTTGAACTCGTCGGGCGTAAGACCTTCAGCCTTCAGAATACGATCCATTCGGTAAATATTGCCGTACTTCTTTTTATAATATTCCCAGTCCAATTCTTTAAGGTCGAAATAACCTTCGTATTGGGCGATGATTCCTTCCTCATTGATATCAAGGAACAATTTTCCCGCTATATCCTTCCACAAATCAAGTTCTTTGGCATTGAAACCAAGTTTTCCGAATTCGGCCGGTCCTGTTTCGCCATAAGATTCAAGAATTAAAACTGCCTTACGGAAAGCCCATGCGGTCATCAGGTTGGTATATGCATTGTTATTTAAACCACCTTCTTTTGCATCAGGATATTGTTCATGAAATTCATCCGGACCCATTACTTTAGTAAGATCATAGCGCTGACGTTTCTCATTCCACTGGCATTTGCTTGCCCAGAAACGGCATATCTGCAGAAACACTTCTGTACCAAACGACTTCATAAAGTCAAGGTCCTCCGTAATCTGGTAATACTGCCATATATCGAATGCCACCGCCAGCGAAACATGGCGTTGTAACGAACTGTGATCGACGTCCCAATGCCCGTTAAGCGGGTTAAGATGGATAACCTGGGTTTCCTCGCGACCGTCGGATCCGCTTTGCCAGGCATACATAGCACCAGCATACCCGTATTCTTTGGCGTATTCCTTCGATTTTGCGAGTCTCCGGTAGCGGTACATCAGCATAGCTTTTGCTACTTCCGGAAGGTTAATGTCGTAGAGTGGTAAAATAAAAAGCTCGTCCCAGAAAATATGACCCCTGTAGGCTTCACCGTGCAATCCACGCGCGGTAATGCTGGCATCAATGCTACTGTTGTGCGGCGACATACTTACAATAAGATGGTACAGGTGAAGCCTGAGCAGCTTTTGCGAAAAACGATCCCCTCCTACCTGCATATCCACTTTTTCCCAGATTTTATCCCAGGCTGAAGCGCTGTCCGCCAAAAGGGCCTCGAATTCACCGTAAACAGTATCTAATTTAGTCACAGCCGAAGATAATGGATCTGTAACATCATCTGTTTTCGAAGTATAAACGGCTATCTTTTTAACAACGCTTACCACTTCATCCTTCAGGAGATCGAATGAGGCCGTACTATATACCACGGATGGAGAAATGGAGTGATACAACTCAACGCCGGAAGAAAGTCCATTCTGAAAGAAAAAATGATCAGCCGCCTCGGCTATCTGAATACCAGACTGAGTAGTTGAAACAAGCACATATTGCCTGTCGCCCGAAGCTCCCTGATCTACTGGCTCCAGGTGTTGCTGGTTGAGTGATTTGTAGCGTTCAACCCCGTCGTTGATGATTGAACCGTTTATACCGGTTTTGATGGTGATTTTACCATTGTAGTTCAAAGGGGTTACCGAATACTGCATGGCCGATAAATGTGGATCAGACATGGAAGTAAACCTTTTTGATTCAATTAATGTTTCATTTCCTTTCCCGTCCTTCACTTTCAATATTCGGGAAAGAAGTCCTGTTTTGAAATCAAGGGTGCGCTTAATGGAAATTATAGAAGTGGTATTGATATCGAACCAGTCACCGTCATTGATGCAAAAAGTAAGTGGAAGCCAGTTGGGCGCATTCACGAAATCTTCGTTCCATACGTCTTTCCCGGCAATAGGTGTGCTCAGGCGGTTGTAAAGTCCGGCAATGTAGGTTCCCGGGTAATTTATTGCGTTCGCATCACATTCGTCCATGGCTCCGCGTGTTCCGGAATAACCGTTTCCCACGGTAAGCAAGGCTTCACGGGTGCGCTCTTTTTGTGGTTCGTAAGTATGATAGGTTATTTTCCATCCGTCGGATTCCATTCCTTTTTTAAACCAGTCATTCAGGGATTCCAGCGATGTTTCCGAAATATCTTCAACCACGATGTCGGCTCCGTTTATAAGGAGTTCCTGCCTGTTTTCTTCGCGGGCCAAACCCAGTACCAGCCCGAAATTGCCAGCTTTGCCCGCTGCAACACCCGATGTGGCATCTTCGACCACAATCGCATTATGCGGTTTCACACCCAGGTTGGCTGCGGCAGTGGTAAAAATATCAGGTTCAGGCTTGCCTTTGAGGCCTAGTTCAGCCGATACGACTCCATCAACGCGGGTTTCGATAAGCGGCATGAGACCGGCCGCTTCGAGTACAGCCTCGCAGTTTTTACTGGAGGAAGCCACTCCTACTTTTACGCCTGCTTTTTTCAGGTCGTGAATCATCTGAACCGTTGAATCGTAAACGCTGACGCCGTCGCGTTTCAGCACCTCGTTAAAGGTTATATTTTTACGATTTCCTAAGCCGCAAACAGTTTCCAATGCCACATCATCGGATGGATCGCCGAAAGGAATGTGAATTCCGCGTGATTCGAGGAAGGATTTTACGCCTTCGTAACGGGGTTTTCCATCCACGTAGGGAAGGTAATCGGCTTTCTGGGTAAATTCCATGAAGGGCTCGCCATGCTGCGTTTCGCGCTGGCGGAGGTAGTCGTCGAACATTTTTTTCCAGGCATGGCTGTGAACCAAAGCTGTCTGGGTGATTACACCGTCAAGGTCGAAAATTACGGCTTCAAAAAGGTATTTAGAGGGCATTGGGGGGAGATTTAAAACAAATTATTGGTCATTCGGTGGTCATTCGGTGGTCATTCAATGGTCATTCAATGGTCATTCAATGGTCATTCAATGGTCATTCAGTGGTCATTCAGTAGTCATTCAGTAGTCATTCAGTAGTCATTAGGTAGTCATTAGGTAGTAACAGTCAATGACTAGTGAATGACGGCCGCAGGCCGAATAACCATTGAATGACGGCCGCAGGCCTAATGACAATTGAATGACGGCGAAGCCGAATGACGGCGAAGCC
>CAIXAQ010000398.1 GCA_903917425.1 uncultured Bacteroidales bacterium | reverse complement strand
CGGAACCTGGTTGCAAACGCCGACACAACCTACCTGTTTTACTGTGACATTAATCCTCGATTCATTCAGCACTCGCTCGAGTTCCTGCTTAACTTCTTCACTTCCACTAGCCACACAGCACGATCCAAGCCCGATGCGTATTTCGCCCATAATTTCAGAATCATTTTTCCTGGCAGCAGTTTTCTTTTGAATGGTTTGGAGACTTTTCGAAAGGAAATCCTGCATTACTTCGTTTACCTTTTCCGGTAAAACATGACCATAAGTTGTATCATCAATTTTAATAACCGGAGCAAGTGTACAACAGCCGAGGCAGGCAACGGTTTCGAGAGTGAATATGCCGGCCGCATCCGTTTCCTGTCCGTCGGTAAGTTTCAATTCGCGGGCAATGGCATCGAAAACCCTGGTTGCGCCTTTCACATGACAGGCTGTTCCTGTGCAAACCCGGATAATATGTTTTCCTGCCGGCTGATGTCGGAACTGTGTATAAAATGTTGATATTCCGGTGATTCGTGCGGGTGTAATTTCGGTGATTTCACAAACATGTTTCAAGGCTTCGTCCGGAAGATAATTAAATTCCTGTTGAATATCCTGAAGAATAGGGATTGCAGCATCGGCAGAAGTGCCGCGCTTGGCGACAATCTGATTTACAGTTTGGATGATATGTTCGGGTGTTTGAAGCATTCAGTATTTTTGATTCTATAGTTGGTAGTAGTCAAAGTCATCCTGATTTGAGCCAGGTGGAACAACATTTTCTTTGCTTTGTTCGTCCAGAAACTTCTGGTATTCTTCTTCGTAAGTAACTTTCTGGTGATGTTTTTCCTGGTTGCGAATATATTCACGAACTGTTTTTACCGCGGAATCCGAGACTGAAGAAGCATAGTATTCATCAGCCCACTCGAACTTTTGATTCAGTATTTTTTGCTCATTTGCCCAATGGGATGATTCTCCTTTAATCAGATTCAGAACTTTACTTATTGACAGATCAGCATTCAACAGGAGCAGGCAGTGGACGTGATCTTCAACGCCATTGATAAAGTCAATGTGTATATTATGTTTTTTTGCATTCTCCCAGATATGCCTGAACACAGTAACTCTGATAGATTTAGCCAAGATAGGGTGGCGGTATTTTGTGCCCCAGACTGCGTGTACCCATATTTTTACGTATGACATGGCGTTGGTTTTTAGGTTTCTATGTCCCCGGCCTGAAGGCCTGGGTTGGGTTCTTGTTCGAAGCCCCGGCATAAATGCCGGGGTTGGGGGATGTGATGGATCATGAGCAGCCGTACATCTTATAACTCTGGCCTTTCAGGCCGGAGTTATGGGTAGGCCTGATTTCTGTCACTTTCCGATGCAGTATAAGTTCTTATCGCCCCTGATGATGATCTTCCCTCCAACAAATGCCGGTGTGCAAACCGAGCCTTCGCCTAACGCAGGTTCACTTACAGAAGTATATGTTTTGTCCGCTTTAAAGATATGCATCACACCTTTTTTGTCCATTTGAAAAATGTTTCCATCGGCAATCATTGGTGAAGCATAAGTTG
>CAIXAQ010000397.1 GCA_903917425.1 uncultured Bacteroidales bacterium | reverse complement strand
TCGGCAGCCTGGTTTATGGCTGTAAGTGCCTGGCGCGGATCGTTCCTGTCGATAAAAATGCAGCCGAGGTACTTCATCCAACGACTGAAAGTGGGAACTTTTAACAACTCCAGTTTAGCTATAAAACCTTTATCGCGCGGAACATGCCCGATCAGGATGGGAATATCGAAATTACTCTGGTGATTGGAAACAAAAAGCACTCCCCCGGATTTTGGCACATTTTCGATGCCGGTTACCTCTATAGAGGACCCATTCATAGCAAGACCCGATTGTGCCCATTTCCGGGCAATTTCGTGCGCACAGGCATCTCTTTCCGTAATTTTTCCCTGCCTGTTGAGTCTCTTCAGTTTGAACCTTGGTATTAACATACTTAACCACAGGTATGTAAACCAATTAATTGTTTTTAGCACGCCGGTCTCCTTTTTTAATTTCATGTGGCTGGTAGAATCAATGATTCAGGCTGAATCCCACAAACTTCATTTTACAAAAATACGGTAATTGTACCAATTTCGGATAAGGCATTTTTAAGTCATGCTTCCACTTTAAAATAGTTATAAACATCGCCTCCCAAATTTAATTTTTTATCCTATTTTCGCACTATCAAAATCAGAAAAACAGACATATGGAAATTATTGGAAAAATAGCCCAGTTGTTGCCACTGGTGACCGGGCAAGGCAAAAATGGCGAATGGCGTAAGCAGGAATTTATCATCGAAATTGCTGACGGACAGTTCCCTAAGAAAATTTGTTTCTCCCTTTGGGGTGAGAAAATCGACCAGGCTGGTTTAGTTGTGAATGAAACGGTAAAAGTGTTTTTTGATATCGAAAGCCGCGAGTACAATGCCCGCTGGTATACCGAAGCAAAGGCATGGAAAGTCGAAAAACAAGGTTCCGTTGCACCTGCAACAACCTATACAACATCACCCCAGATACCTACAGAACCATCGTCCTCTTTCAACGCCAGTCCTGTTGAAGACGATTTGCCTTTTTAGTCCTGGGATTTTAGAAGAGGTGACGGGGAGAAGGGTGGCAAGGTGATGATTTAAAAGCAAATTTTTACAAAATCATGATTTTGTCTGATGGCTGTCTCTTTTAAAGGGGTTATTCGTAGGACAAAGGATTACAAAAAAAGAGGTAAGAAGTTCACATGAATGAGTGAGCACTATTTCTGCCACCTATTAATAAATTACTTAGTGCAAAATCCCTGACTCCAGAGTCAGGGATTTTGCTTTTCTGAATCCGCGTATTTTTACTTGAAAATCTTTTCTGCCGGAACATTCAATATTTCCGGCGGCATTGATACACCCGAGATCGCCGCTGCGATATATCCGCCTGCCGGGAAGAAAGGGGTCTGGAACAAACGTCTTACTGGTAAGTTCAGGCAGATGCCGGTATCCCCGCGCCAGTCCGACGCCTCCGATGCAAATCTCGCCTTCTGTCCCGCGCGGCACCGGGCTAAGTTTTTCGTCAAGGATATAGATTCTGAAGTTGCTGACAGGAGTTCCGATATGCGGCGGCTTGCCGTCGTCATCCCCGGCCTTAAACATTGCCCAGGTGGAGTCCACGGTGCATTCCGTCGGCCCGTAAAGGTTGGCAAGGACGGCGGGGAATTCACTGCCCGGCTTTCTGTTCAGTTTTTCTCCGCCGCACTGCAAATATTTCAGTGAAGTATTGTTTT
>CAIXAQ010000396.1 GCA_903917425.1 uncultured Bacteroidales bacterium | reverse complement strand
CCTGATCCATCGGCTTCGTATTTTTCAACCATCTTTTCATTCTTTTCTTCGGAAACATCTAAAACCTGGAGTTTGATTGTACCGTCTTTCAGTTGGGCTGCAAAATAAGTGTCGAGCGTTTTCCTGGTATTTTCTTCAATCGAAATACACGTTGGACAACGGTTTTTTGCATGGAAGTAAACAATCTGCAGTTTTGTGGATTTCTGTCCAAAAACCATTGAGGTCATTACCAGTGTCAGGGCAATAATTACGATCCTTTTCATATTTTGTAGTATTAAGGGTTATTTTTTGCTGAGCATTTCTTTGATTTCCGATACCGAAGGTACTCTTCCGTAAAACAATACTTTTTCATCCAGCACCAGGGCCGGTGTGCGCATGATACCGTAACTCATGATTTTAACGATGTCTTCTTCTTTTACGACAGTTGCGTCGAGTTTAAGTTCAGCAACAGCTTCACGGGTTGCTTTTTCGAGGTTTTTGCAATTGGAACAACCGGTTCCTAAGATTTTGATTTCCATTGTGTTGGTTATTGGTGATTAGTGATTAGTTACTGGTTACTTGTTACTGGGCACTAGGCACTGTGCACTTGGCACTGGTTACTGGGCACTGGTTACTGGGCACTATGCACTAGGCACTAGGCACACTGGTCACTGTGTAATTTGATTAGAAGCAAGATTAATTTCCACATTTCCACATTTCCACATTTTCAAATTAAAAAATATAGTTGAACAGGAAACCTACAATTATTATGCCTGTTCCTACCACACCAATAAAGGTAAAGATAAGGGGAAGTTTAAGTACTTTGCGGAGGATAATCATTTCGGGCAACGAAAGCCCGATTACCGACATCATAAAAGCCAGGGCCGTACCAAGAGCGGCTCCTTTTTCGATCAGGGCTGACACAACAGGAATGATTCCGGCAGCATTTGAATAGAGTGGTATTCCTATTAAAACTGAGAGTGGCACCGAATACCAGGCAGATTTACCCATGAAAGATGCCATGAAATCCTCGGGCACATATCCATGAACTCCTGCACCAACAGCAATACCAATCATTACATAAACCCAGACTTTACCAACAATTTCTTTGACAGCTTCAAATCCCATTTTTATACGAGCGGAAAAGGATATTTTTTCATCTTCCGGATGAGCACCGGCTTTCAACTCATATACCCAGGGTTCAACCCATTTTTCGAGGTGTAACCTGCCTATTACCCACCCTGAGGCAATGGCTATTACCAAGCCGGTACTTACGTAGATAAGAGCGGTTTTCCATCCAAACAGGCCAAAAAGTAACACAATTGCTACTTCATTAATCATTGGTGCAGCAATCAGGAAAGAAAAGGTTACACCCAATGGAATACCTGATTCGATAAAACCAAGGAAGAGCGGAATAGCAGAGCAGGAACAAAACGGAGTAACAATTCCGAGAGAGGCAGCCATTACATTCCCGGTAAAGAGTGATTTCCCTTCCAAAGCTTTGCGGGTGCGTTCGGGCGAGAAATAAGTGCGGATTATACCAACGAAAAATATAATGAGTGCCAGAAGCATCAATACTTTCGGAACTTCAAAAATAAAGAAACGTAAAGTTTCGGTAAGATGTGTTCCGGCAGTTAAACCGAGAACATCTTTTACAAGTTTATCAGTCAGCCACTGGAGGTTATGATACAGCAGAAACCAAACAGGCAGCAGCAGCAAGGGTAAGTACTTACTCATTCTTGCATTACGAGATGAAAGGCTGTTATCCGGCATTACAATTTATGGTTTTAACTGATTTATCGGCAAGGAAAATATCAAATAAGAATTTTGCGTGTTTCCAGTTTTCCTGGTTGATACAATACTTAATAAATGGCGGGTTAATTTCGCCCTGTATAAGGCCGGATGATTTTAATTCTTTGAGGTGCTGTGAAAGTGTGGAGAGTGCAATCGGGAATTCATCCGCTATATTGCCGCTGTAGCAGCAGCCACGTTCCGAAAGAATTTCAAGGATTTTTATACGGGCAGGGTTTCCCATCGCTTTAGCGAAACGGGCTAATTTTACCTGTTCGTCAGTATATGGCGTTTTCATATTCTGTTTTGTATTTCGCAAAAGTACGAAATAAATGAGGCGATCAGATTTATTGTTTCAAAAATGGTTAAAACCCTGAAATTTATTGCAACAACTTTAGTTTCTATGAATTTTAACCGCAAAGGACGCCAAGGTTTACGCAAAGAACGCTAAGCCTGATTTGTAATGAATATACCTTGCGCACTTTGCGAGATGTTTGCGCACATTGCATTAAAAATTTGGTTCTACCACGAATTGGGAGGAATTGGCTTTAAAAGGCCAGAAGACCGAAGTCAGAAGTCGGAAGAAAGTGCTAATTTGAAATTTATTCCTACTAATTAGAAACGGTTTGAATAAAAGTAATTGACCAGAAAGCTACACTTTCATAGGGTAAAAGAAGTTGTCAAGAGAACTTCTGACTTCCGTCTTCCGACTTCCGGCATCTTCAATTCACAGATTAAATTAACAGTAGTAACAAAACTTTAAATCTCAGATACTGTAATATTCAGTTCTATTCTCATTCAATCCTTGGCTGAACCAAATTAAATTTCCACGTTTTTCTTAATAATATCAAGCAATTCTGCATTACTGAAAGGTTTAGAAATATAGTCATCACATCCGGCGAGGATTGACATTTCTCTGGCCCCGCTTTGTACAAAAGCTGTTTGTGCAATAATAACAATTTCTTTATTAAACTGCCGGATCTGGCGTGTGGTTTCCAATCCGTCCATTTCAGGCATAAAAATATCCATAAGAACAAGATCTATATTTTGATTGCCACGGCAAACTTCAATTGCTTCGGCACCTGTCTTTACAATCATAACCTCGCTGGCAAATTTCTTTAACATTATGGGAATTAACTTACTTGTTATCTCGTCGTCATCAACAACCAGGATAGTTGGTTTTTTCAGGCTTGTACCTTCGCATGTTGCTTTTACAAGGGTTTTATCATCCTTTTTTACTTCTTTCTGTATGGGAGAAGGAATGGTGAAATAAAATACGGTACCCTGCTCCGGTTCCGATTCAACCCATAATTCACCGCCCTGTTTTTCGACAAACTCCTTGCATAGCAGCAATCCCAGACCAGTACTCTTTTCACCCCCGGTGCCCGGGCGTCTCGTATTGACATCGATACGGAAAATATTTTTCTGCATTGCAGCATCCATTCCAATGCCTGTATCTTTTACCGATAACATTGTTGTATTGTTTACGGAGGGTACAGCCGAAATAGTTACAATTCCTCCCTTAGGAGTGAATTTTATGGCATTCGAAACCAGGTTGCGGATTACAGTCTGAAGCATATTGGTATCGGCAAATACTTCAGGATTACCTTGAATGTCGGTTATGATCCGGATCTGCTTTGCATGCGCAGTATCGGAAGCTGTTTTTATACATTCAGATACTACCTGGTTTAAGTCAAGAATTACGGTATTGAAATCGATAAGCCCACGTTCCATAAGCGACCATTGGAGCAGGTTTTCGAGCAGGTTAAACGTATTACGCGCCTGGTTGCTCAGTGCTGTAACGAATTCCGCCCTGACCTTTTCGGGAAAATCCTCATTTTTGTCGGCCATCATCTGGGTTAATCCCATCAGGTTGCCTAAAGGGCCACGAAGATCGTGAGCAATAATGGAGAAGAACTTGTCCTTGGTAGCGATAAGTTCCAGTAGTTCCAGGCTTTGCCGGCGAAGTTTAAGCTGTGTGCGCACCCTGGCCAGTACTTCATCGGAATTGAAAGGTTTGGTGATATAATCGACACCGCCTGCATTTAATGCTTTTACAATATTATCGGTGCCGTTAAGCCCACTGATAAAAATAACCGGGATGTCGATTAAAGCAGGATTTTGCTTTAACTGGCGGCAAACCTGGTATCCATCCATTTCGGGCATCATAATATCAAGAAGGATCAAATCGGGAGGGGCTTTTTCTGAAACCTGCAATGCCAGTCTTCCGTTTGAAACCTGTCGAACATTATATCCTTCATTTATTAGTATTTCGCCCAGTAACTGAAGATTGTCAAGCACATCGTCAACAAGCAGGATGTTGGGAACGGTAAGTGAAGAGTTATTGTTAGTTTTCATTTTTTGTCTCATTGATATTTAAAATTTGCTGAAAATATTCTAAATCGAATTTGTTAGCCTGCACGAGCAGATGTTGCTGTAATAAGGGGTTATCGATCACTGCAATCCGTTTCTTTAACTGTTGGAAATCTGCAATTTCGACTGCATCCTGCATTTGAGATACGAGTTGTTTTGGTAGCTTTGTCATATCCGAACCAATTGCTATAGCGTTATATGGTGAACCTGAAGGAGAAACAGCTGTTTTATCCTCCTCGTAGGTATATTCAATACCGAGAGCCTTTCCTATAGCGCTGAACAACTCATTTTCGCGGAATGGTTTACGTATATATCCCTGGAAATCAATTGTGGCAAAATTATTCGATTGTTCATCGAATGAACCGGCAGTCAGCGCGATAACAGGCGTATGTTTTCCTTTTTCGGTGGATTTAATGCGGCGGGTTGCAACATTGCCATCCATTACCGGCATACGAATGTCCATCAAAATAAGATGTGGGCTCCAGGTTTCGAACTTAGCTATTGCTTCTTCACCGTTAAATGCTTCGTTGGTTTCGAAACCAGCCAGGTGCAGGAAAGTTACCACCACTTTCATGTTTTGTTCGTTATCATCAACAACCAGTATCCGGTAGGTAACCTTAGGGTTGTAAATACCTATAACCCGTTTTGAAATAATATCTTCACCCGCTTGCGGTTTTCCTTCTTTTATTTCAACGCGAATGGTAAATACCGAGCCTTCTCCTTCTTTGCTTTCAACCGTGATGTTGCCGCCCATCAGAATAGCCAGTTCGCGGCTCAGGGCAAGTCCTAAACCAGTTCCGCTGCTTTGCTTAATCCCCGCACTGCCTTGTTCGAATTGGGTAAAGAGTTTTCCAATCTCCATTTCCGATATCCCGATGCCTGAATCCTGGATTTCGATCTGCAATTGAATATTCGGCCCATCTTGCCGCCTGATACGGGCCCGGACAGCAATATCGCCGCTTTCGGTAAATTTCAAGGCATTCCCTATCAGGTTGATCAGAATCTGGCGTAATTTATTTTCATCCACAATAAGATATTGCGGAAAGTCGTCGCAGGTTTCGAAAATAAGCTGTAACTCTTTAGATTGGGCCTGTTGGCTGAACATCATCTTCATATCGGCAAAAAGCGCATTAAAATCAACGTTTACCGGTTTTAACACTTCCCGGCCGGCTTCTATTTTCGATAATTCCAGAATATCGTTCAGGAGCTCCAGCAAATGTTCGCCCGAACGATGAATAGAAACCGAATACTCGTTTTGCCGGTCGGTTAAGTGTTCACGGTTCAACAGTTGCGAAAACCCGATAATAGCATTGAGCGGCGTCCGGATTTCGTGCGACATATTGGCCAGAAACAGGTTCTTTGCCTTGGTGGCGACCTCTGCCTTAACTTTAGCTTTTAAGTGCTCATCTGATTTCTTTTTGACCGTAATGTCGGTATCGGCGCCACGATACCCGGTTAAGTTTCCTTTCTTATCCTCCACTGGAATTCCATTGGTTGATACCCATATAATCTGCCCGTCGATAGTTTCTACTTCATTCTCCAGATCCTGGAAAGCCATTTTGATCGCGAAGGCTTCAAATGCTCCTGCCTTAAAGGCTTGTCTGCCATTCTCGGGATGCAGGTCGTAAAAGTGTTTTTTGCCGATAAGTTCCTTTGGCTTATAGCCCAGAATTTCCGTAACAGGATCACTGACATAAGTATAAAGGCCTGTGACATCGACTTCCCAGTGAAATACCCTGCTTTGCCTGGCAAGTTCATCGAAGCGATTCAGACTTTTTTTCAGTTCATTTTCAGCACTGTTTCTTTCAGTGATATCACGACTGATTCCAAGCACGCCTAAAAGGCTGCCATTGCCTGCCCGATAGGGAGTCTTGAGCGTATCAATAAGGGCCTTTTTCCCATCAGGATAAGTGATCCACTCCTCATTGTGCCGGGGAAGTTTTTGCGCAAGCATTTCAATGTCGTATTGCCTGAAAGAATCAGCAACCGCCTTTTCAAAAAGATCATAATCGGTTTTACCAACAATTTCACTTCGTGACCTTCCGACAAAATTGGCGAAAGTCGGATTGCAGCCCAGGTAAACCCCTTCAGTATCTTTGAAAAAGATCATATCGGGGATCGAATCAAGCAATGAGTTGATCAAAGCCAATTGACGGACATTTTCCTCTTCAGCCTTTTTTCGTTTAATGATTTGTCTCAACTGTAAAGCCAAGGTGTCAATCAGCTTTCTTTCCTCCTCAAGAAAAGGGCCTTCGTCTGCCTCCGGCTTCTCCACCAGGTAAGCAATTTCGATGAGGCCAATAACTGATTCGCTCACCAGTAGGGGTGCCGATAGCTTCCATGCGGAATCTTCGAAATTTTCTGTACAGAACTCAACACCATCCGCAATAATCCTGGCACAGGTAATCTCAGGATATCGAAACCCTTGAGGCAGGATATCAACGAAACGCTGGTACAAGTAGTCCAGGGTAAAATCCTTTTCACTGGCAAACTGGTTCAAACTGAACAGAATCAGAAGCTCTTTTAAACGTTCTTCGAGCTGATGCTCAAACAGCCTGCGTTCGGTAACATCGTTAAAGGTGGCAAGTATGGAGGGTAATCCATTGTAGATAATGGGCATGCCCTGTACTTCAAGATCCATTACAACTCCATTGAGTTTAAAATATTTTGACTCGATCATGGGTGCCGGAAGGCCTTCTTCAGCCGCTTTTCGTATCCGCTGCTGAACGATCTGATGATAATCGGGATGATGCCAGCGCATGACAGGAGTTCCTATAAGATCCTGTTCCGATGTTGCCCCAAACAATTTAACAGCTGCCGGGTTAACATATATTATTTCCATATCCCTGTGAACAAGGGCAGCATAAGGCGACCACTCAACCAGTGCCTGGTAACGTTGTTCGCTCTGTTTTAGTTCAACATTCTGGGTTTTCAACTCAATCTGGGATTTCATCAGCTCGTCAGAAAGCTTATGCGCTTTGCTGTTTGCAATGAGAAGCTCACCGGCTCGTTTTGTTTTCTCTTCATTTTGAAAGGCAAGCTCTTTATTGGCGAGGACTAATTCGGCCGCACGGTTTGCTTTCTCGTCATTTTGGAACTGTAGTTCGATATTGGCAAGGTTCAATTCGTTTGCAAGCTTAGTTTTCTCCTCATTTTGAAAGGCAAGCTCTTTATTGGCAACGATCAATTCCTCAGCCCGTTTAGCTTTCTCATCGTTTTGAAATCGCAGTTCGATATTAGCCAGGTTTAATTCGTTTGCCCGGTCCAATTTTTCATCATTTTGAAAAATGAGTTCTATATTGGCAACGATCAATTCCTCAGCCCGTTTAGCTTTTTCATCATTTTGGAACTGTAGTTCGATATTAGCCAGGTTTAATTCGTTTGCCCGGTCAGTTTTCTCGTCATTCTGGTAGGCAAGCTCTCTATTGGCAACAAGCAATTCGGCAGCACGATCAGCTTTCTCGGCATTTTGAAAGGCAAGTTCTTTATTGGCAACGACTAATTCATCTGCCCGTTTAGCTTTCTCATCGTTTTGAAACTGTAGTTCCGTATTAGCCAGGTTTAATTCGTTTGCCCGGTCGGTTTTCTCGTCATTCTGGAAGAGGAGTTCTTTATTGGCAAGGACAAGTTCCACGGCCAGTTTGGCATTCTCTTTATTTAGCAGGAGCAATTCTTTATTGGCAAGAATTAACTTTAATGCCTGTGCAGCTTTCTCGTCATTCTGGAACAAAAGTTCTACATTAGCCAGGATCAATTCCTCTGCCCGTTTAGCTTTTTCATTATTTTGGAAGAGGAGTTCTTTGTTGGCAAGGACTAATTCGGCAGCGCGTTTAGCTTTATCATCGCTTAGAACGAGCAATTCTTTATTGGCCCGTATTAACT
>CAIXAQ010000395.1 GCA_903917425.1 uncultured Bacteroidales bacterium | reverse complement strand
TTGAAAAACTAAACCTGTAAATCTGTAAGTTTAAAGTTTAGTGATCGTTACCCTTCGATTCTGTGTTTTCCCTTCTTTGGTTTTATTATCGCCTATGGGCTTGGATGCTCCATAGCCTTTGGTTTCGAGGCGTGTTTCGTCAACACCGCGTTTTACCAGTTCGGCTTTTATGCTTTTGGCCCTGTTTTCGGATAAAATCTGGTTCTTTTCTGCATTACCGGTATTATCCGTGTGACCTTCGACTACAAGCCGGGTTTTTGGATTTTCTTTCAGGTATGTAGCTATCTGGTCGATTACGGGATAGCCTTCGGGTTTAACCTTTGATTTGCCTGTATCGAAATAAATGCCGTAAATATCAACGAAGCCTTTGGTATCCAGGTCTTTCAAAAAATCAATTTTAGGTTCCGGAGCTTTCGTTGGTATTTGCTGTGCTTTGGGCTTGGGCTCGCCCGATAAAGCGATCCTGAAACCGTAATCATTATGGCAGTCGAAAGGGAAATCGTAGTTTCGGAAAGTGACACGCATACGATCCTTTTCACTGAAACAGGAGCCTCCGCGCAATACCCGCTTTCTTCCAAGGTCAGCGCCTACCGGGTTCATTTCGGGGCTGGTTGCATAATAAAATTCAGCATACCAATCGGAACACCATTCGCGGGCGTTTCCGGCCAAATCGAAAATGCCCAGTTCATTTGCCATTTTCTGTCCTACAGTATGGACTCTTTTTTCAGAATTGTCTTTATACCATGCAAGTTTATCCAGCTCAGTTCCTCCAACATAAATATATCCTTTGCTCTTATTTCCGCCTCGGGCGGCATATTCCCACTCTGCTTCGGTAGGAAGGCGGTAAGTTTTACCAGTTTTGCTATTAAGCCATGTAATGTAAGCCTGCGCGTCAAACCAATTGACGTTGCCAACGGGCCTGTTTGAGTCCGAAGCTTTAACTTCCATAAGCGGTTCTTTGTAATTCCTTTTTGTGTATCCTTTAGATAACCGGATAGAATCGGATAGATCGGCTTCAATTTTATACCCGGTTTCGTGCATAAATCGTAAAAATTCGGCAAATGTGACTTCATATTTGGCAATATAAAAGTCATCGAGTGTTACCTTATGCGCAGGTTGTTCATCGTTGGCTATGGTGTTACTGCCCATAGTAAAACTGCCTCCCTGAACTTCAACCATGATAGGAGGAGTAAATCTTCCCGGTTGGGCAGATGTAAGCATGTATGTCATTACCATGACAAATAAGGAAAAGTAGAATTTTGTTCTCATGAGGTTATTTTTAATGTTAAAATAAAAGTTACTTTAAAATCTCCGGAAAACTACAGGGATTTAACCGGAATTTATATCAGGGTATTGAATTAATGCACTTGTTTTAGCCTCTGCCGACAAACTGTAAAACCATGTTCATTGATTAACAAAATATCTGACCTAATGTTTGATGTATTTTGTCCTGCAACTTTTTTTATGTATTTAACGAAAGATAATTTCGAGTAAAAATAAAAATAATTTATGAAAGAACTCCAGGTGCCTGAAGGGCTTTTTTGATTTTTTTTTCCGAAAACCAATAAGCAACAGATTGTTTAATTACAGGATTCATGAATATGCTGTTAATTCAGCTATTCGTGTTTGACAATGTTTTTAGGATTTGAACTTTTTGTATAATTTATCCGTTCAGAATTTCTTTCAACTACCAAAGAAGAATCGGTAACATAAATAACCTTAAACGTATCCGTAATGGAACTGCTGGTCTTGTTACCTATGCTCTTTCCACTCAAAATGATACAATTGTTTTCGTATTTCCACGCCTTATATGGCATCGTATACATATTTATCGAAAAGGCAATTTGGTCGGCATTCAACTGGAAACCTTCCGTTTCCTGCGGGACTCCATCTATGGGTTTCACCCAGTTTCCATAAAGCGTAGAAACAGCTATGGCAGGAATCGAATCACTCACCACAACCTTAGTTCCCTCCGAAGTTGCATTTGAAGTAGGCGACTGGCAGGCCCAAATCACCATGCCTGAAAACAGGAGCAATGCCCATTGAAAAAAGATTTTTGTTATCATAACTTGTGAGGTTAAGGAATTAAAACTATTAAAAACTGAGTATTCACTTTTTTATGTGGGTGTGGCCTGAGTATTCGGTTGTTTCAACTCCTTTGGCTATTGTGCCAAAATATTTCATGTCCATCTCAAGCACTTCCTTTTCTATCAGATAGGTCGACGTTTCAGGCATATACTTCAGAACCTGCAGCATATCAAGTTTCGTAATTTTTAAAATATGATATCTCAGGTCTTTCTCATTGAAGAACTTTATCTTTTCAAGGTGATTGGTGTTTTTATTGATATAGGCTTCTCCTTTACAATCTTTTAAAAATTTATATTTCTCAGGTAAGCTTTTAGCCCGGTACCTGAACCCGATTACCAACTGGTTTTCATCCTCCGAAACGAAAGTCAGGCTTTTGGTGTCAGGCTTGCCTGCATCCCCGGATTCTTTGCCGTTTTGTTCCTTATCGAAATCAAGGTTTTCTTTTTCTGTCGGTGTATTCCCATTTATACTGATTAGTCTGAATTTGGTTTCGCCACCGGCAGGATCGTAAGAATAGCTCTTTTTTGTAACTTCAGTAGTTGTTCCCAGAGCTGTGGTTTCACTGCTGTAATTGCACACAAAAGAGTAATTCGTCCTGTCATCAGATTCATCCATGAAATTTACAGGTATGCCTAGTTCTTTCAGTTTGTCAATCACCTGCTGCTCTTGTGTATACCCATAATTAATCAGGGTGAGAAAACAAAGTGTTAATATTGTGCTTTTCATTGTATCCGGTTTAGTCTTTAACAAATATAAAGCACAATCAGTAAAATGATACTCTCAGTGTTAGACTAAATGCCATAATTTTTATTGCATTTTACTCATTGCATATTCTTCGGATGGATTCTCAGTTTTATCCCGAATTGGTAAACAGTAGTATTCAATTGACATTGACACGCAAAAAGTCAAGATTCTGATCTGCATCAGGTATAAAACAGAACAAAAATGGGTTCTTTAAAACGGATATCCAAACGCGATATTGAATACCACATTATCCTTTCGCCACTGTTTGCTGCCAATATTGATATTGTCGATAACCCATCGCTGATTTTCAGGCAAGGATGGTATGCGCAACGGAATAGCTACATCGAGCCGGATTACCATAATATTTGCATCAATCCGCAAGCCAATGCCGGCATCAACAGCCAGTTCCTTATGCCAGTTTCTGGTAAATTCGCTTCCGGGAGCATCTGGCTGCTCTTTACGGTACCAGATATTTCCGACATCGGTGAATGCAGCTGTATATATGTATTTTGTCAGTTTGAGCCTGAGTTCCGAATTGTATTCAGCTTTTATTTCACCGGCTTGCACTGCCTGCGATGTGATCAGCGAATCGGAATAACTTCCGGGTCCCAGCGTGCCATTGCGGAAAGCGCGCATACTGTTACTTCCCCCGATAAAGAACTGTTTTATATAGGGCATTATCTGGCTGTTTGCATACGAATAACCATAACCGAAAAATACTCGGTTCACCCAATTAATTCTTTCAGTCAGTTTCATATAAATTCTGAAATCGTTGCTTGCCAGCAGGTATTGAGCGTAAGGAATTCCCAGGAAAGCTTCCTGGTCTCCTGATACGCTTGCCGGTTTCACAAAAAGACTCAGCATGTTTCCTGATAGTCCTATAGAAGTACTGTTATAAAACCGAAAGATGGAAGATTTTGTATTTGAATTGCTGTAATTAAGTGTGTACTCGCCGCCAACAATAAACTGCTTCTCGAATGATTTTGCCAGGGTCGGATCTTCAGCAAGTGTACTATCATATTCGGGCGTGATATTGGTTGGATTAACAAGGTTTATAACCAAAGGATCAAATATATGTTCCCAGTTTTCGCCACTTTTCCAGATGTATCCGAACGATAAGCGAACCGATCGCATGGTGTAAAGCTTTGGTTTACGCAAATATTCGGCACTTACCGATATTTTATTTTTGGGTATATAATCCGAATCAATCCTTCTGATCTTAAAAGGCAGGTAAAAAACCGGCCTGTAAAAATTCAGCGAACCGGCGTAATTCTGGTTCGAATAATATTCGTTGTCTTTAGATTTAACAAGGCTTTCATATCCGGCCGATAAATCCAGATCGAGGTGGTCACCTTTGTGAAACAGGTTCCTGTTTGTGAGTTTAAGTTTAAGCTCAGTACCTGCAAAATTATTGGATTTGGAGTAGGCACCTATTTCGGCCTGTAACGACCGCCGGGTATAGGGAGTTAAAAATAATTCAACATCCAGTGCCGGCAATTTGGCGCTGTCAGCAGGGGTGAAGGTGGTATTGATAAACTTGAAGTTGTTTAGATTTACCATTCGCTGCACCGTTGTTCGCTGATTATTGTAGCTGTACAAATCTCCTTCTTTCATTAAAATATTCTGCCTGAACAGGACCGGCTTAAAACGGGGCAACGTATCCACATGTTTAAACCCGTCTTCCTGCCTGAAAGGGGTTTTGTGCAGAATCGAATCACGGTCGGAACTGTAATTCGAATAAATAATAAAATTGTGGATGGAATATGTATTTTTTGCCTCAGCTGGTACATCCGGTTTTACCACTATACTTGTATAAACGTGGTTTATATGGTTTGTGTCAGCAGCCAATACCAGAAAATCAGGTATAAAATAGAAATAACCGTTGTTTCTTAGTTCCTGATTAATACGCTCTCTTTCGGCTTTTACACGCTCAACGGCAAATGGTGTGCCTCTTTTTAAAAGTGTACGTTCAGAAGTGGCTGCTATTGCTTTTGATAATTTACTGCTGTCGGATGGGAAAATTAATGTGTCGATAGTGTACCTGGCTCCAGGCATGACTCTGAAGTTTATATGCGCTTTTCTTTTGTCGATATTCACACTATCCTGAACCCGGGCATTCAGAAATCCCATATCATGCAGCTGGGCTATCATTCTTCGCCTCATATCAGCAGGATTTGCCTGGCTTAAAAGTACAGGGGGTTCCCCGATTTTATCGTGTAACAAATAATTCAGTCCTTTCTTGCTCGTTGGTTTGCTGATGCTGTAACTGATTAATGAGAAGGGGATAAACAGCGTTTTGCTATTTGGAAGCGGCCATGTTTTGGATAATAATGAGGTTTTAATTTCGCTTGCATCCTTGTATTTTGCATCGAAGGAAATTTTGGAGCCGGTAAAAAGATAATCTTTCCCGGGAACGTACCTGTAAACATTGCATGAAGAAACCAGCATCAAAAGGATTGATGCTGTTAAAAGCTTTATGCAGTGTGTTTCTTTATGCATTGTTTTTATGGTTCTGTTTTAAAATAGTGTGGAGTTTTTACTATACTACTAAAAGTTCCAAGTGCCTGGTTCCAAGTGCCGCCTGCTAACTTCATTTTGCTCATATCCGGAACAAGAAACCCGGCACCCGGCACCCGGAACCTTCATACTGTTTGAGTTTATCATTGAAGTTCTATTCTGCAATTTTCTTAAACAGAACCTTTTTATTTAATTTCCTGGTCTTTCTTCTTTTTAAAGATGTCGCGGTATTTATTAAAATCGAGAAAGATACCTAAACTAACCCCGGTTTGAATCACCTGTCCCGAGTTATCGGCCTCATACTGATCTTTTCTGTAAGCCTTGGCCCTGTAACGACCATCCTTGGTGATTTTATATTCAGCGGAATAGTTGCCAGCTAATCCGGCTGCGTTTTTCTTGTGTTCTTCAGAGCCTTCCAATGCAAATGTGCTGCCAACCGAAATCGTGTAACGGTCGTTAAACATAGTTCTGCTCAAATTAACATTCAGGTCGGTAGTATTGGATTTTTCGCCTGTTGAATAATCGGCCTTTGAATCTACATCGAAATCAATATTTACGGATTTTATCTTCGACGAAATCATTGAATTCAATTGCTGCGACACAATAGCTCCGGCAGTGCTTCGAGCTATCCCTTCATAATCAAAAAGTGTCATGGAACCCGATCCGGATGCCAGCGGATCAGCAGGTACAAACTGGTTGAGCAGGAGCAATCCCATCACCTGTTTATTGAGTTCCGATTCATTCAGGTTTATCTGTTTGATCCTGGCATAAACTACCCCGGAGAAAGCATTTTGCTCTTTTTCAGGCATGTCGAGTTTGAAACTAATGGCTGGTTGCATCAGCTTTTTCTTCAGATACAGGTATACTTCGAACGGCAGGGTTTGTTTATATGCACCTTTGTTTGTAGTCTGAGAACTTGCTAAAATAGCTTCGGCGGTTGTTTCGACATTATATAGTGCTGTCAAATCAATATCTGCATCAGTCGGCGAGCCGTTCCATTGTATTGAACTCCCTTTCTCAACACTGAACTTTCTTTTTATAACCCGGCTTATGGTCATCTGGTATTCACCATTATCGATGGTGAATTTCCCCTGCATATCCATCTGTCCGCCTGGCTGCTGGGCTATAGTCAGGTTGGCATCACCGGCAACTTTCATGTAATCGCCTCCTGTTTTATCAAGAAAAATATTAAGTTTTGAAGTCCTGGTCATTTCCAGGTTAAGTGCCAATCCCAATTTCGCAGAGGATGCATGTTTTAACAGCTCAGATTCTAAAGCCCTGAGTATTGCGCTGTCAGCCGTTTGTAAGGAGTCGACATAAATAATTGTACCATTATTGCTGGCAACCACGGTATCCACGCTTCCCATTTCAACATTTATAACGGACTTTTCATCAACCCTCACATTTCCTTTTACCATTAAAACATCGCCATTACTCGAAATCCGTAAATCGGATGTGAAATATGCCGGGCCGTAATATTCCTGTTCAGGCTTTGATTTCCTGTTCAGCGCCATGAAATGATCCGTTTTTACTGCGAGATCGTAATTGTAATTACGGTAGTCAGTGGTTTGGATAAGTCCATTCACTTTAGCCGTGTTTCCAGTGCTGTCGTAGACCACAAAATCATTCAGCCTGATTCCGCTTTTGTTTAACTGGATTTGCTCGTCGGGAACTCTGAAGAACGTATTATAATCACTATAGGTTCCCTGAATATCTTTTGCATTTATTTCTCCGTTCAGAACGGGTTTGTCAATGGTCCCTTCGAATGCAACATTACCGTTGATGTTTCCTTTCAGGTCGCTTATCATTGACTTTAGAAAAGGATCCAGGGTTTGAATGTTGAATTTCCGGATATCAAGTTTCCCGTTTAACTCTCCTTTTTCTGAATAGGATGCATTCAAATCAACATCATTCTCAGTCCCTAAAAGATTCACTTGTACTTTATAGCCAACATCCGGTTCATTATTTGCTTTAACAGTTAAATTACCAGCATCAACAGTATAAACTTTAAGGCTGTCAATTTTAAGGTCGGCTGTAAAAAGCAGTGGTTCAAAACTGATCAGTTTAGCCATTCCATTAATGGTTCCTGAAGCCATAGCTGTATCTGCTTCAATAATTTTAGTAATTGTGGTAATCGGGAAGTCAACAAGCTTCAAATCAAGTGGTAATCCATTTTCGGATGTGGATGATTGCAGTGATAATTGCCTCTTTCCTGAAGAAAGTGCAAGGTTGGTATGAATATGTTTTTCGGTCGAATATTCAGTCTGGTTATCTGTATTTGCATTCCATTTTTCAGCATTAATAATTTGATCCTCATTTAAATGCAATACAAATTTGGTCGTATCATTAATGATATTTCCGGCCAGGTTATATTTTAAGGAGTCATTTTTATTATACAATTTTACATCCCATTTTATTATTCCGTTCATAGCATTTCCTTCGATAACCGAATGATCAAGAGTAATGGAGGCATTTTTAAGCCCTTGCGAATCCATGATATACTGGAGCGTGTCGTTAACAGTATGAAAGCCAACGATTGTACTATCGATGATGAAATCATTGTAAATGGCTGATGGTAGAGCAATTCCAAACATCAGATCTTTATCTGCAGTATTTACCACACTTCCAAACTTTATGTTTTTTGTAAAAGTCAAACCAGGTACAAATGCCGTAATTAACGGATGATATCGTAATTCACCTTTAAGTTTGGCATATGCCGGTTTGAAAACCGTTCCGGTCGGAGGATAAACAGTTATGAAATCGATTAAAAGATTCTGGGCTACATCAGGCAGGACATCCATCTCGTAATATCCATCCAGGTTCATATTAAGGATTGGAGATTTGAAAGCGATTGTCTGTGTTGAATCCTCGTTCACAGCATCCATGCTAATGGAATCAAGTTTATATACATCTTTTCCTTCCGATATTTCAATATGAGGAATCCGGACAGTTCCGTTAATGTGTTTTGCATTCACGGTGGTTAAATCTGCAACAATGTCGCCTTTAAATTTTAAAGTACCCGTCATAAAACCCAGGCGTTGCAGGTCAACATTATCAATGTGTGCTGTCGCTCTAAGCAAAGGCTTTAAGCTGTCGAGGGAGTAGCTTGCAATAAGATTAGTGGTCACCGCACTATCCTTAATCTGAAAGTCAGCATTAATAACTGAGGCTGAAATTGCTGCGTTCAAATCTATGTTCTTGTAATCATAGCCTTTCAGATAAACTGAAGGAATTAAAGCCGTAACCTGGGCTTCAACAGTTTCAGGGCTAATTCCTTTTCCGTTTGCCCTTATATCGAAAACTGTATTTCCATATAAGGTATCCATCAGAATCCTGTCAAGCAGCAGCCCTCCCGACTGGGCATGTACATTATAGGATAGTTTGTCGGGACCGGGAAGCTGTTTTACATTTCCTTTCAATACCAGGTTACCTGCACTGCTGTTCATCACAAGATCGAACGTATATGCGCCCTTGTTATCGCCTAGTTTGCCTTTCAGGTTGAAGCTTTCGTTGGTAGCTATGTTTGGCGGAATGCTACCATCTGGCAAAAGCCTGGATAAACTTTTAGTTGTTCCGCTGAATTCTTTAAAATTGATAGCTGCAAGCAATTGATTTGGATCAGGCAAGCCGGCTATTTTTCCTGATGCCGCAAGCCTGATTTCACCGGTTTCTAATTTCAGGTTTTCAATTATCATGTCAGCTACTTTACCTTTGAGTTTACCTTCCAGGTAAATATTATTGCCAAGCAGCTTTTTTATATCAGGATTATCCCCGGCCATCGTACGGAAATGCTTCATATCATTACTTGCAATCAGCATCTTTTTCATATCAATATCAAAACCCAATAACCCGGGATTTTCACCTATAGCTGCTAAGGATTCATAACTGATTTTGAAATCTCCGTCAATATCAGAAGAAGGCGTTTTGAAACTAAATTTATTCAGTACTACGCCGCTGTCAGCATATAAAAAACCTGTACTGAGTTGTTGAATATCAAGTCCGCATTGCTCCTTTGCCTGGAATTGTTTAACATTTCCCTGTATGGTGGATCCTTCGAATGCAAAACCTTCAAGCAGGAGTTGCAGTTGTGTCAGGTGGATATGCTCCTGGTTGAAATCCGTTCCGGCTTTTGCAGCTTTGGTCTCCTGGTCATATTTTAAATCATTATCCTTAAGGTTAATACTGCCAATTGTAACTGAAAAAGGTGAACTTCCGACGTTATTTACCTGAACAGTATCCGCAGCAGGAAACTTGGTTGCTACACTTTTAATAAGTAACTGGCTCTGGTGCTTATCAATCAATAATTGTTTCAGCTCAGCTTTATTCGAGTTCAGGTTCAGATCGAGATTTTCCGCATAAAAGTTATTGATGCTGGTTTCGGACTGGTACCCGGCTCCCGGCATCTGAACCGAAAAATTGCTGTTCAGTAAGGATATTTTATCAATAATGACCTGCGGAAGCATTCCTCCGCTATAGGTTGTAGTATCAGGTTCTGAAGTACCTATATCCAATTTTGCAGTAACTCCTTCTGTTACAAAGCTTTTAATTTTATAGAGCTGGTTTTTCAGGTCGAGTTTTTCGACTATAACAGCAATATTGTTTGATTTTACATCATAAAACTGATGACCCTTTTTGTCGTCCATTATATAATGTAACTGGTTGACCGTCAGTTTTCCGACATCAAAAGTCATCGGATTTCCGGAAGTGTCCACTTCAGTATCAGGAGAAGGAGGCCCTGAGAAAGCCTGGATAATAAAATCAAAATTAAAAGAGCTGTCATTTTCATTCCGGGCCATACGGAAATCGAGGGTGTCAACTGATAATTGACTGATGGAGAGGCTATTGTTAAGAAAAGCCAGCAGTTCATAATTTACATCGATTGTTCCTGCATGAAGCAATACTTCGTTTGATTTATCTTTGATCGTAATGCCCTGGATTTCAATATGCGTCAATAAGTTGGTTCTGAACCTGCCAATGGAAACAGAAGTTCCAAGCTTTTTACTCAAGTAACTAACGGCCTCTTTTCGGATAATATCCTGGCCTTTTTCGGTTCGTATAAAACCTAAGACAAAAACCAGGATAACTACAAATAAGCCAAGTGCATACAGCAATACCCTTAAAGTCGTTCTGAGTATTTTCCCTGGGTTCACCTGCATAATTGAGGGATTTTTCTT
>CAIXAQ010000394.1 GCA_903917425.1 uncultured Bacteroidales bacterium | reverse complement strand
TCCAGTTTCCAGACTCCAGTTTCCAGACTTATCATAAATACCCAATTTTAAAATAGCACTCCTTAATTATGCATTCTCAGGAAAAACCATTTAAAGTCGATATACGTTCCGAAATAGGAGAATTGGAAGGCGTTATTATTCATACTCCAGGCCCGGAAGTTGAAAACATGACTCCCGACAGTTCGCACAAAGCGCTGTACAGCGATATTCTGAACCTCTCGGTGGCACTGAAAGAATTTAACCAGTTTAAAGGATTCCTGTCGAAAGTTACCAAAACATTCCAGGTAAAAGACCTTCTTTCGACTGTGGTTCAGAATCCGGAACACCGTGCCGAATTGCTGCAAGCTATTGCTACCAAGGAACGGCTCAACGATTATACAATTGCAGAATTGATGGCTATAAAGCCCGAAAAGCTGTCGACTGTGCTGATCGAAGGTGTTGAGATGCGCAAAGATAACCTCACCCGTTTTTTATCGAAAGACCGCTATTCCATTGAGCCTCTGCATAATTTTTTCTTCACCCGCGATGCCTCGGTGGCCCTGCTCGACCGTGTATTGGTAAGCCGTATGGCCAGCCGTATCCGCGATCGCGAAACCATCATCATGGATTCCATATTCCGGAATCATCCGTCTTTTGGGGTAAAAACCATTCATCCCGAACAAAGTCGTCATTTCTGTAAGGATTTCAGCTTCGAAGGGGGCGATTTCCTGGTGGCCCGCGAGGATATTCTTGTCATTGGCACCGGTGCCCGAACCACTTCGCAGGGCATCGATTTTATCATGGAATACTATAAAGGGAAAAAGGTTCAGCGTCATATTATCGTGCAGGAATTGCCTTATACGCCCGAGTCGTTTATCCACCTCGATATGGTATTTACATTCCTCGACCGTAACCAGTGCATGGTGTATGAGCCTTTAATCCTTCACCCGACACGTTATCTTACCATCCATATCAACATCGATAATGGCAAGGTAAAATCCATTCGCGAAGTTGCCAATATTCCTACCATTTTGAAGGAACTGGGTATGGAAATGGAAACCTTATTCTGCGGAGGTCGTCGCGACAGCATGATTCAGGAACGGGAACAGTGGCACAGCGGGGCAAATTTCTTCGCCCTGGCACCCGGAAAAGTGATCGGTTACGGTCGTAATGTTTACACCATGGAAGAACTATCGAACCATGGTTATTCTGTGATTAAGGCTAATGATGTTATCCAGAATAAAGTAGATATAAACAATTATAACAAATACGTGGTAACTATTGATGGATCAGAGCTTTCGCGCGGAGGTGGCGGCTGCCGGTGCATGACCATGCCGGTGCGGAGGAAGGCTGTGGAGTGGTAGGAAATGGGGGTTAGTTTCTGATTTCCGCATTTGAAAATGTTGAAAGTGTAGAAATTATTAATCCTGATGGCTTACTATTAAATTTGTTTGATCAATTAAATATCCCATCTAAAATTGATGTAACAACATACAGAACTGGCATTTATACAATTTCAGTTGAAATGAAGAATGAAAAAAAGTTTTAAAAATCAGTAAGTATTATTCATAAATAGACTCAAGAGGATGAAAAGGGATATGTTATGGTTACTGATTTGCTTGCTTCCTCTATTTGGATTTTCTCAATTAAACACCCTAAACAGGGGGATTAGGATTGCTTATGGAATGAGTAATATTCATGATCAAAAATTAAATAGTTCTTTTGGTTACAAACCAAGTTATTCGATATACCTGTTTATTGATGATAATCTCAAAAGAAATTTGAAATTTAGAGTAGAAATGGGTTTTAGTAATAAAGGGACCAAGCAACTTCCGCTGGAAAAAACTATTAACTTAAATTATATTTCTGCAAACCAATTGGTGGGAAAACATTTCAAGAAGATAAAAACCGCCCTCTATGCAGGTATTTACGAGGGTTATCTGTTAAATCCTCAGTTCGACCTGGGGCATAACGGTTTTTATTATTACTTTAATGTGCTTGATTTTGGATTGACCTTGCGTCCATCAATAGTTGTACTCAAAAAAAACCGAATATCGCTACTATTGGATTTTGAAACTTCTTACAGTTTAATTTCCGTCTATAATAATTCGAACCAACTAACTCTTACAACACCTGAATCTGCCTGGACCAGAAACATTTGCTTCAATATGGGAATTAACATGGTTATTGCTCCTGGCAGAAAAAGCAAATTCAAGTAATAGTAATTTGCTGTTTGCAGATTTTTATTTGTCTCATTTTCTTCTGACTTCGGTCTTCCGGCCTTTTGAGAACGAATCCCATTCAATTTGTGGAGAATAAAATTATTAAAACAGAAGGATTACCGCCGGGAATGGATTAATTTTGTTTTCATAATCAACTGTATGGCGAGCCCGCTTTGCAGACTGATTTTCTCAAAACAAGCACTTGAAAAAGATTGCTGCTTATATTGTTTTAGTATTATTCATGGTTAATACCATGGGACTATTTATCGTATTCAGGTATAACCAGGTAATGATCCGGCGGGAGATGACGGCCAGGATTAGCTGCGGCGCCACCGCGGATCAGGTTGTTGTACTGAAGATTGTAAACCCCGAAAGCAGGAAACAGTTCTGGCGCATCAATACTAAAGAATTTACCTATCTCGGTAAAATGTATGATGTGGTTAAGGAGTATAAATGCGGGGATACCGCGATCTTTTATTGCCTGCACGATAAAAAGGAGGAAGAACTTCTGGCAGATTATTCGCTTTACCTGCGACGCGGCGCCGATTCGCCACTGAAACATAATTCGGTTCTGGCGCTTTTACATAACCTTCTCAACCACGCCATCTTTCAGAATCCTGCCATCTCTGTTCAGAGGCAAGGAGTTGTATATCAATTCCCGGTACTTACTATGGATTTAATTCCTGTGTACTTAGCCCATACAGCGCCACCTCCAAAATCGGCCTGAGTTTTCTCGTATTTTTCAACCGCCTTTACTTTCACCCGACTGTTGGTTTTTGCCTGCGCACTCACCTGGTATACCAGGATCAGCCGGTGTTTGAAAATCAGTAAAACCTGTGATTCTTTTGAAAGCTTTCAGCAATCTGGCAGGCGGGTACTCTATAATTCTCAGGACAATCTCTTAATCTTCAGACCAATGAAATCAGTAAATATAATTGCTTTTCTTTTCCTGTTCGCCTTATCCTGCGCTTCGGCCCAGGAAAAGCAGGTCCCCGCTACAGTGTCCCGGGATACCATCCGGACCATACAACTCAATGAAATTGTAATCACAGCCATGAGGCTGAATATGCCGCGCAGGGAAATACCCGCAGCCATATCATTTGTTACACCAAGGCAGCTGGGTGCGATGAGTAAACCTATTTCGGCCGATGATGCGCTGCGGCTTGTTCCGGGTGTGCGGATCGAAAACGGTTCCAGCGGGTCGAGGGTGCATGTGTATATGCGCGGACTGGGCGTACTTACCGAGAGTGGGTTTCGCGGGATCGGTGTTTTAGTCGACGGGATTTCACTCAATACACCCGGCGGGTTTGCGCCCGACCTGTATGATGTGGATTGGGAAACTGTAAAAAATGTGGAAGTTGTGAAAGGACTTGCCGCATCCCTGTATGGAACAAGTGCTACCGGTGGCCTGATCAACATTACAACAAAGAGTGGCGGCGATAAGCCTGTTAACGGTTCATTCTATACTTCGGCAGGCTCAAACGGGTTCTGGAAAGTTCTGGGGCAGGTGGATGGAACTCAAAAAGATGTGAATTTCAGGATTTCGTACTCGCATATGCAGGGGCATGGATACCGGCTTCACCAAGCGTACAAAGCCGATATTTTCAGCGAAAAACTCACATGGACACCCTCTGCCAGGGTTAAAGTTACCCAATTGCTGACCTATACCTCCTATTTTAACCAGAATTCGGAAGGAATAAACCTGGGACGATACGACACAGTCGGCCATAACGCCGCCAATACCGATGCGGTCCGTTACAACGAATTTCATAAAACACAACGGCTTACCGGGGCGACTACCTTAACCTATAATTTTGCAAAAAACCAGGACCTGTTGGTTAAAGGCTTTATGCGGTTTAACAATTACAGGGAAACTTCCAACAACGGCGACGACTACAAACCTTACACAAACCCGGGTATTTCGGCCCAGTACGACCTGACCTCTGGGAAAGAAAACCTGGTAAACCACCTGAGTTTAGGCATGGATTTCCAGTCAATGGCCATGGATGAACATATGTTTGCAGTTCCTGACGGAGATCACATAAATAACGACAGGGTCGACAGTCACTGGAGCGAGGAATCGTTTGCCACCGACCAGGTACTGATCAGCCAGGTTATACGCCAGCGCAGCCTGGGAATGTTTTTGATCGACAAACTCGATATTTCGAAGAAACTTTATACAACCCTTAATATGCGTTATGATCGCGTGTATAACGAACTGGATTCTTCATCGGTGAGCGATAATAAGTCATTTCAAAAACCCACCTTCCGTTTAGGCATGGCGTGGAACCTTTCGAAAGCTGCCAACCTTTATGCCAGCTACGGCACAGGTTTCCTGGTGCCGACCGAGGATGAGTTGTACAACAATCCTGAAAAGTATGGTGGTTTTAATGCCCTGATTAAACCCTCAACTTCCCTTGGCGGGGAACTTGGAATCCGCGGAGAGATAGGAACTATGCTGTATTATGATGTCACAGCTTTCAGAACGGTTTCGAAAGATGAATTCTACAGGTACAGTATTCCCGACAGGGGTAACAATACTGCATTTTACGGCAATATGGGTGAGAGCGACCGATGGGGCCTGGAAACATTTTTATCCTTTACTCCGCTTGATTTCCTACGGCTGGAGGCAGCCTATACGTATTCGCATTTCCAGTACAATTCCCCCGACAGTGTAAGCGGACATTGGATTCCGCAATGCCCCGAACATATACTTACAGCTGAAGCTGCAGTTACCTTCCTGAAAGATTTCACATTTACCCTGAATACCCAATTTCAGTCGAAATGGTGCATACAGGTGGATGACTCCATTTACGAAAATTACCACGAAAACGGCATTGTCCGTAGTTCGTGGGTGGATGGATACCAGGTTTTTAATGCAAACCTCGATTATGCGTGGAAATTAGGTTCGGTCAAAGGCAATATAGGATTATCGTGCAAAAACATGTTCGATGAGCAGTATTTTGGTTTTACCGAACCCAACAACGGGCCCGATTACAACAGTTACCAGCCCGCGCCCGGCAGGGAGTTTTTCGTGAGTCTTCGCTGCCGGTTTTAGTTTAAAGAGCAATTGACCTGTGTTTTTGGATGTTGCAGGCATCCGCAGGAATCATCCCGAAGTGGATTGTTATAGTGTTC
>CAIXAQ010000393.1 GCA_903917425.1 uncultured Bacteroidales bacterium | reverse complement strand
GCCCTCCTTCACATCGAAATTGCCAATTACCACCATCGAACTCGTTGCCGTGCGCAACCTTATCTTTTTCATTAAACCGGAGAGGGTAAAATCGAAATCCGTGGTTTCAAATATAGGGTCCAGGGTGTGGAGTTTTATCAGCGAGGTAACCAGGTCGTAAAGGTCTAACCTGTTGTAGTTTTTCATATAATCCCAACGCGGCGGTTTCTGCGCCAGCCGGCTGTCGCTGGTGTAGGTCGGGTAATTTATGGAATAATCGTAACCGCGTTCGCCAAACTGCCACAGCATTTTAGGACCGGGTATGGTGTAGAAAAAAGTTGCGGCTAAGGCGGCCCGTTTCAAAGCCGTAGCAGTGTCCTTAATTGAATAGTTACCGTTGGTATTTCCATATTTCTCGCTCTTATACATTTGCCTTTCTTCGTCGTGACTTTCCATATAAGTAACCAGGTTGGGCCCGCTCCATCCGCGCGAAGTATAGGAACCCCACGAAAGATCGTTATCGGTGCTGTATCCCATGGCCGACTGGCAGTAATTATTATTCATATTTCCCCATAACATGATGCCGAAATTAGCCAGTTCTTTCTCCTCGCTGTTATCGGTAAGATGTTCAAAAATAACATACGCATCCTGGTTTCTTTTCCACATTTCGGTTGCCATCCGCTTTAAAATAGCGATCCGGGAAGCATCGTACGGACCTCCGTCACCCGGCTTGTTGGTAAAGCCTTTGGTAAAATCGAAGCGGAACCCGTCGAAATGAAAATCACTCATCCAGTAGGATAAAATGCTGTCGACCAGCCTTTTCGTATCCGGACTTTCGTGGTTAAAATCGGACCCCCAACTGTAAGCCGTGTTTGGAGAAGTTACATTGTACCATGGATTGTTGGCCGCCGGGCGCGAATTGGCAGCATCCCAGTAAAGCTGCACTAAAGGCGATGTTCCGTAGGAGTGATTGAGTACCATGTCACCGATCACTGCAATTCCCAATTGGTGGCAGGTATCAACCAGCTGTTTCAGTTTGTTCTGATTGCCATAATATTTATCAACGGCGAAATAATAATTCGGGTTATAACCCCAGCTCAGGTTTCCTTCAAATTCATTTACAGGCATGAGTTCAATAACATTTACACCTAGTTTATAAAGGTAGCCGATGGTATCCATTACCGACTGAAACGAATGCTTATCCGCAAAATCGCGAACCAGCAATTCGTAAATTATGAGGTCGGTCTTTTTAGGCGGCGTAAAAGCTTTATTACTCCACTTGTAGGGAGTTTGCGCTGTCTGGAAAACGGTTGCAATTCCCTGGGTTTTGCCTGCCGGGTAAGGGATCATACCCGGGTATGTTTCAGCAGGAATGTACTGATCGTTCCAGGGATCACTGACTTTGGCAGCATAGGGATCGCCGATACGGATATTATTATCCACCAGGTATTGATAAATGTATTCTTTCGCAGGAACTAACCCATCGATTTGCACCCAATATCGTTTGCCATCGGGTGTTCGTTTCATGTATGATAAATCATCGGGCAACCAGTTATTAAAATCACCAATTGCGTAAGCAAACTCTTTAAACGGCGCATACAATGAAAGCAGCACGGATGTCCCGCTCAGGTAGTTGATCCCGTCTTTCATGCCCGCAGGAATTTCGGAAACGATGACCGGAGGGCGGACATAAAAATAAAATGAATCGGCAACGGCCGTAGTGGCATTTTTTGCTACTGCTTTTACAAGGTGCCGCCCGTACTGGGTCGCATTGATATCATAGGTTAAAAGGGCCGAGGTAGTAGCAATCTTTTTGAGTCCATCCACATACAATATGGTTGAATCGGCCAGCAAAGACGAAACTTCGACATGCACGGCCGCATTCAGGCTTACAAACATAAAATCCTCGGCCGGGGCAGTAATTTTTACGCTTAAAGTCGAAGTAAACACATCGTAGAAAATATCGCTGCCTTCCGCAGTTTTCCCTGTTTTTGTTCCATCCGCACTGCGGAAAACAAAGGCCATTTTTTGAATTACTTCACTTGCCGGAACATTTTTATAATAAGCGCGTATCGAAGGGCCTATAAGAAGCTTCCATTTATTGTTTCCCAACGAGGCAAGTTTACAGTCAGGAATATTCTCGGCCCATCCGGCTTTCACATATTTCCAGTCCGACGAACTGGTGCTCTGGTTTGTAATTACCCCTGTATGCGCATATACATCGCCTGTGTAACCCAGCAACCCGGCGCTGCCTTGTGCGGCATCAAAAATCACTTCCACACTGCTCTGGTCATTAGGAAGAGGTGGTGTAACCGTAATCACCTGGCTGAAAGCTGCCGATATAAAAACCAGCAGAAGGCTAAAACTTAAATAGATATTTTTCATACAAACAGGAATATATGCATGCAAAATTAGGTTAATTTGCTCAAAGGTCGAAAATAAAGTACCGGAAACCTGTTTCCTTCTTTGTATTTCGGATCTGTGTAGTTTTTGCTATCCCGTGTTACAGTTCGAAACACCTTCATTTCCGGGCAAAAAAAAAGACTGTTCCAGGCGGTATAAATTGCCTGAAACAGTCTTTGGGTAGTTACCAGCTAGTATCGCACTATAACCATGCTCTTCGAAGCTGTGTAAGAGCGGATTGCTCCCTGAAGTACGAGGCGGTAGGTATAAACGCCCGGTGCCAGGTCAAAGTTGTCGATTTCCAGGTTATGTAAACCAACATTCTGATCCATGTCGACCAGGGTGCGTATCACCTGACCTAAGTTATTATACACTTCAAGTTTCACTTTTCCTGATTCCGGTAAACTATAGGTAAACGTAGTTTTTGTACCGAAAGGATTCGGGAAGTTTGTGATAAACATATCCGCGTTTTGAGCTTGCTGTGTTGAGATCGACGAAGTTTTCAGCGTTACACCTTCCATTCGTTTGGCATCTACCTCACCTAATTCGGTGATGGATTCAAGTTCAAATAACCTGTTATCCGGCATAATATCGGCAAGTACCATCACTTTTACGGTGAGTATCACATCGTTAGCAAATACCATTTTGCCAAACAGATCGGCCCAGGCCAAACGTACTGTACCTTGTTCCTGATCGATATTAACCACATCATAACCCGGCACTTCCATCACTTTGATCAGATCCTTGCGGTATTTCATGCCCAGTGTGATTGCTCCCAGGTTTGCAGTGCGGTCAATCCTTACAGGAATAGTTACAATTTCGCCCTTTTGTGCTACAAGTTCATCGTCGTAAGCAAGGCTTACACTTGAATTTTCGCCCTTGAACTCATGTGTTGGCGGTATGTAGCTCGAATTTACATCGCCGGTGGCTGTGTAATAAAGGTTAATGTATCCAAACGAAGGACACGAACCTAAGGAAGGATCCAGTGATTTGCTGTATGTCCTGCTGCTAAAGTT
>CAIXAQ010000392.1 GCA_903917425.1 uncultured Bacteroidales bacterium | reverse complement strand
TAACCAATGTCTAAATTCATCTGAACTCCATAGCAGCTTGTTAAATTCCAGCACTATACTGTATTTTGGTCGTAGGATAAATGCTTCGTTTGAGTTCCTCTTTTGAATCTTCAATACCATGCAGCAGATTTTCGAAAAGAGTAATTATGCCTTTTTTATCGGTTTCAATGTCGGTTTTAGTTTTAATATCTCTTAAATCGATCAGGAAAGTGGAGAAGAAATTCGAAAAATCAGTGCTGATTTCTGTGTTTAAGTAATTGAATTCATTGTAGATACGATGATAATTTCCTTTTGTTTTTTCGATAAAAAAAGTTTCTTTTTTCAGATTTGTAATCGATGAACCTTTTTCACAATGAGGAATACAGTCCTCGTCAATTCTATTTTTCTCACAACCTGTTACCTGGTGAAACAGGCATTGCCGGCTTGTCATCAATACGATGGGGTGGTAAATGCTGTAATAAAGCCTGAAGTTTTCCGGGCATTTGATACCTTTAACCTGCAGTTTGCTGATTTCGTTCGAAATAAAGGCACCTGAACAATTAAAATTTTCTTTTAAACACAGCAAACTGTAGGAATTAACCAAATTAAGTGAAGGGCCGGCTATCCATGGAATTCCTGCTTTGTACGCTTCATAAGCAATTCCTGTATTTTCGGTCACAATGGATCTGGGTTGCAACTGATGTAGGAAGTCCACGGCTGCCGTGTAGTCTTCGCCGATTAAGACGGATGGAAACCAGGGAGTTAATTGATCGTTCTTTTTGAAGAGATCAATAAAATGAGCACATTCATTTTTAAAGCAATTTGGAAGTTGAAAAAATGAAGTATGGGTATTATTGCATTGGTCCAAATCTGTCTCATCCGAAATCAGCACGGAAAGAGAAGGTTGAACAGCTTGTTTGTGATGCTTTATTATGGTAGGAACCTCGATTGGATCAATAAATTCACGGGAATCGTTCAGGATAAATAACAGCTTTCTTTTAATTGAAGTAAGCTCTTTAAATGGTAAATATACTCCGCTCTGCAGATTCTCAAGGTCGAGCAGTTCAATGAAATACTCAGTTTCATTCAGTGCTTTCATCTTTTTTAAAAGATTATCGTGGTTTAATGCCTCTTTGCCCACATCTGAAAGACTAACTTCCGAGTAAATACTGAAAGAATTGTCGGGCGTTTGTACCGATATCTCTAGAGGAGTTCCTGATTTTCCAGAAATACGTAACCGTAAAGGTGCTTTTTCAATACTTAGTTCATTGATTTTATTTTCAACGTTATTTATTATTTCCGTCCGTTCATCGTAAATATCTCCTTTCGCCTTTTCCAGCTTTTCCTCTGTTGAACAGCCATTTAATCCCGATAAATGCAAAGCCGAATGATCGCGGGGATTATCGATAAACATATCCGCACCGATATTTCCTTTCAGGAAGGCATTCGAAAAATCACGGTTAAATACCTTATAGAGTGAACTTTTATCTGTGTTTAGCTCCTGATTATTATAAAAACTGTCGAGTTGTTTCCTCCATGCGGCAACCACAGTATATACATAATGGAACTTTTTAATCCGGCCCTCAATTTTAAGGGAATCAACTCCGGCATCAGCTAATTGCTCTAAATCCGAAAAAGCGGAATTATCTTTCAGGTTGAGTGGAAAATCTTTACCGGCAGCCGTGGTTTCGTACTGATCGCGGCATGGTTGGCTGCATCTGCCGCGGTTCCCGGAGTTACCACCATGTAAGGAACTCATATAACAAATGCCTGAAAACGAGATACAATTGGAACCATGAACAAATACCTCGGAAAGCATATTATTTTCGTGGGCCACCTCGGTCAATGCTTTTATTTCAATGATATTCAGCTCACGCGACAGGTTAACGCGGCTTACATTCAGCATGCTTAAAAACCTGACCTGGCCTTCGTTATGCGTGGTAAGCTGTGTGGAAGCGTGGATTTTTAACGTTTTAAAATACCTGGAAAGAATATAAAACAACCCCAGATCCTGAACAATAATTCCATCAATACTTGTATTAACCAATTTGTTCAGCAACGCAAAAAGAGCCGGAATTTCGCTGTCGACTACAATAATATTCAGTGTGAGGAAAACCTGGCAATTATACGTATGTGCGAGCCGTAAAATCCCGTTTAAATCGTCGAAACTGATGTTTGCGGCCCTGTTGCGGGCATTAAACCGGTCCAGGCCACAATATACTGCATCAGCCCCGG
>CAIXAQ010000391.1 GCA_903917425.1 uncultured Bacteroidales bacterium | reverse complement strand
CGTAAAACGCCTGCACTACCCACCATGATTGCCGGCATTGCCATGGGGACAGTCGGAATGGCAATCTTATCACTCTCAACCTATGCCTGGGTTTTTATAGGTGGCATTGTGATTTTCTCTATCGGTGAAATGACGGCGCATCCTAAATTTATCTCCTATGTTGGATTGATTGCACCGCCTGATAAAAAAGCTTTATACCAGGGTTATGCATTTCTTTACGGCGTGATCGGCAGCGGAATTGGCGGAATATTAGGTGCTTCGCTTTATGTTCATTTTGTTGACAAATTGCACCAGCCCGGCGTGTTGTGGTTCATTTTCAGCCTGATCGGCGTTGCAACCATTATAGGACTGTTACTCTATAACCGGTTTATTTTGCCTAGAAAGGGATAAAAAGTCGAAGGTCAAAGGTCAAAGGTCGAAGGTTCACACAACCAATCAACCCATCAACCAATCAACCCATCAACCAATCAACCCATCAACCTATCAACCCATCAACCAATTACCACATTAACCCATTACCGCATTATCACATTACCGCATTATCACATTAGCGCATTATCACATTACCGCATTATCACATTAACACATTAACACAATTACCCATGGAATTTGAACTTATCGGACACGAATACATCCAGCTAAACCAGCTTCTGAAATTATTGGGACTCGTCGATACCGGCGGAGAAGCCAACCAGCGAATCGTGGATGGAGAAGTAAAAGTAAACCAGGAAGTTGAATATCAGAAACGCAAGAAATTGCGCCCCGGTGATGTTGTTTTATTTAACAGACAGTCGGTTACGATTAAAGGCCGATCGATAACAATACTATGATAACTATTGGATTATCCTGATTTAAAAAATATCATGGTTGCCTATAAAAGTCAGAGTAAGTTTTGTCGTGCAAAACCCTATTCAGCTAAATCCTTCAGTCTGCCTAAAATCCGAGCGAATCGTTTACAATAAAAACCGAGAAATCCATCAGGGGTGGTTTACGACGTGTAGCAACATATATATTACAGCCTCGCGTCGGGAGGTTACAATTCATGCAGATTCCTTGTTTGGTGCAGGGGTTCGGCCTGTTGAGCCGTTTAAAATTTATAGGTGCTGCAACGGTCCTGATACGCTGCCAGGCTGCTTCCTCGTCGGCAACCAGCTTATTCACGCCAATCACAACTATTACCCTGCGCGGGCCAAAAGCCATAGCTGCAACCCTGTTCCCATGCCCATCGATATTAAAAAGCTCGCCTTGCAACGAAACGGCGTTGCTGCTGCAGATAAAAACATCACAAATCTGCTGCTGCCGCATTACTTCCAGTTTTTCCTCATCACTGAGGCCGGGCGCATTGTGATCGAGAATAGTGGCACCTGCATCCATAACCAAATGTTGCAGATTTAGTTGCCGCGCCGTTTGCGAGCCTCCAAAAGCCACGTCTAGTCCTGGTGAAATCATTCCGAGAACGGCTTTAGCTGCATCTTCGCGTGTTTCGAAAAATTCAGCATCAAAGCGGTTGCGGCGCAAGGCTTCTACTGTTTTCAACCCGAGTGTGCGTCCATGCCAGGTATTCATTTCAGTAACGAAAGTATCGGCTGGATTGACAGGAAAGCTCATTTTTGGAAGTATTAAGAGTTTGATAATTAATTAATTGGGTGAAAATATATTTCTATTCGTCGCCGGAAGCAATCTGAACTTTTGTGATTTCAATTTCACCGGTTTCGACAAAGAGGCTGATCCAGTTATTGTCCTCGCGATACCATTTATCCTGCACGCTTATGCGGATCAGGTAGTCGGCAATAGTATTTTTATCGAGACTCCGCAATACGATTCCGCCATTTTTCTGCCCGTCTTTACCATAATTCAGGTATACTTTCGGAGCCGTTTTGCCAGTGGAACGTGCTTTTAACAATATGTAATTGTTCTTGCGTAACCTCGGCTCTATGGCAGTAAAAGTGAATTTCTTTTCGTTCCCTTCCAGAATCAGAACTGATTGCGAAAATAACTCCTGTATGGAATGATCCGACATATACTTCCTGATTTTGCTTATTTGCACCTCTGGATAAGAGTCATCCGAGTCAATCTTAGCTGCTGCTTCATAGGCCTCGATAGCCTGGTCGAAAATTTTGGTCTTAAACAAATTGTCGGCAATACCAATGGCTTTACTATAATCAGCCCTCCTGGCAAGAGTTATTTCCTCGACGGTTTTATTAATTTCGGCAAGGCGTTGCTTCGGATAGGCTTCGCCAGGCTTTATGCCGGCAGCTTTTGTAAAGGCCGACTTTGCACCGACATAATCTTTCGAATTGGCAAGCGCATCACCTTCTGCGACATAGGATGCAAACATTTTCTCCATTTCTTCCTTCTGTGCCGAAAGGGCCAGGTTGATCTCTGCTATTTTTGATTTTGGATATTCCTCGGCAGGTTTAATTTCCAGTGCATTCTGGTATGCATTCATTGCATCCATCAGGCTCTTTGAAGCCATTTTACTGTCGCCCAACGAAATAGCTTTGCTGTAGTTATCATCAATAGCTTTAATTTCAGCACGAATGGAAGTTATTCGCTCCTGTGGATATTTTTCTGCCGGTTTCAGCAAGCCAGCATTCTCGTATAATTTAATTGCTCCATCCAGATTTTTTACAGAATATGCTTCACCGGCAGCATTGATGGCTTTAGTGTAGTTTTCATCCTTTTGCTTCAAATCGGCAAGTATACCATCAATTTCAATGATTTTATCTTTGGGAAGTTTTTCTGTAGGTTTAAGAGTGCCGGCGGTAACGTAAAAACCTCGCGCCTCAGCAAATTTCCCAGCTTTCAACTGCAAATCGGCATCTGCAAGTAATTTCTGGAAATCATCATCCGTTTTCTTCTGTTCTGCCAATAATTTGTTGATGATTGTAATTTGCTCCAGCGGGTACTTTTCAGCAGGCCTGATGGAACTTGCCCTTTGATAAGGTTCCAAAGCTTCGCTGTACTTTTTATCGGTATAAAATTTATCGGCTAATTCAATGGCCGAAGCATAACCTGTAGCCTCAGCTTTCTGTTTGTCGATAATAGTCTGGATTTCAGTTATTTTTTGCGTCGGGTAGGCTTCTCCTGGCTTGGCAGAAAGAGCGGTTTTATAAAAAGTGAGTGCACTTTCATAGTTTTTTTCTGCAAATTTCTTATCTCCGTCGCTGACAGCTTTTTCATAAGCAAGCTGCTGAGCTTTTTGGTCGGCTATGATATTTTCAGCTTCAGCAATTTTCTCGGCCGGGTATTTTTCCAATGACTTTAATGCTAATGCTTTGCGATATTCCGAAATTGATTCCGGGAATTTACGATCTGCGAATAACTTATCAGCACTGGTAATTACTGCCAGGAAATCAGCTTCCAGCTTTTTCTGTTCGGCAACCAGAAAGCCTATATTCTCAACCTGGGCTTTAGGATAAGCCTCGGCAGGCTTGATCTTCAGCGCATTGTTGTACGAAATTATAGCCTCCTCGTATTTCTTATCCGCAAAAGAAGCATCCGCTACACTTATATATTTCGAATAATTCTCTTCTTTGTTT
>CAIXAQ010000390.1 GCA_903917425.1 uncultured Bacteroidales bacterium | reverse complement strand
ATCGGAATTATATTTGAAAGCCAACAATTAATCAGATATTGATTTGAATTATACCCGCACGCGTCTGAAAATAAGACGCGCGCGAACGAGGTGCTCCTCCAACACCCGGCCGGTTACCGGAATGGAAAAAATAGAAATAACCATATCCACTCTTGCGCGCGTCGGGAGATGCGCGCAAAGGTGGGTAATTGTATTAACCTGCAAATTTGTACCTGCAGGGATTGCAAATCCTCGCCAATAGAGGGGGCTTCTTTGTAATGTCTTGAACAAAAATTATTAGAAAAGTCGAATCTTTAGAACTCACATTTAGCGTTCTGATTAATCAAAATTCAAATTCAATTTTTCGAATGGCAATTCACCTATTTGACAGGACTTTGTTTTAAATATTATTTTCCCCTGATTAGTATCAATATCTATTTCTATTTGTTCTTTTAAATCCGCATGTGTACTCGTAATCAAGTGCCAAAGTTTATTTTTCACTTCAAAAACATAAATAGTCGGGCAATATATACCCGAACATATATCTACCATCAGAATAAAAACATCGCAATTTTTAATGCCTAAATTTTCTGACTGAACAGAAGCGAAACGGCTGGAATTTTTACCCCATTCTAATATCTGGTTTGTATTTTGAAAAACAGGCTTCGTGATAGAGTCACTGAAGTTCCACTTTAATTCTTCAGAAAACAATTCTTGGGAATAAGAGTGCATAGTTAACAACACAAAAAATAGCAACAGTAATAAACACCTAATATTTATCTTCGTTTTACCCATAGAAAATTTCCTCCATTACTATAATTAAGATTACCAGCAAGATTTCCATAACGATTATATTGTGACCCATGATTTTGGTTTGCTCTTGCTGGATTATAACTTAAATTATCGGAACCATCCACATTAGTGACCAATCCCCGTTCGCGCGCGTCTTATTTTCTGACGCGTGAGGAGCTATACTTCCCTCCCCCGCTGGCGCGAATTTTCAATCCATGCCCCTTGTAACCTCCCTTGGAATTTGTATTTTCTGCTCATTTATACTAATTACTGCATCTACAAATATACTCAGATTATTGTTTGTACCGGCACCGATTGGAAACCGAAGCCAGCGGGCACGTTTGGAATTAGTCAGGGCGCGACTTTAAGTCGCACTCTGACTTGCAATTAATATTGTCCAGGTGTGCGCGTACCGCGACCGGGCTGACATAAGGTTTTTCCGAAATACTTTATAAAGCTTTCTTTTTTATCAATAAGCGTCCAGTCTGCCGGTATATTGAACCTGGTCGCGTACAAATTTATTGAAATCGGTTTGGGCAAGTAAATCCTCCAGGTTCAGGTGCATGCGGTAACGCCAGTAATGGTTAGGGTTTCCCGGGTTATTGATCCGCTCCTCGTTGGGGTTTGGCAAACGCAGGGTGTCATCCATCCCCAAAAGATCCTGCAATGCGAAAATGGCCCACATGCTCGGCGAATACAGATGCTGAATGATGATCTGCCGCACAATGGACGTTGTGCATTCTGCCGGTGCCTGGTAAGAATTGCCCAGAATTTCGTTGTAAAAACGTTGCGAAAGCGACTGGTTTTCTTCCCACCAGCCACGGATGGTGGATGTATCGTGCGAAGAAGGAGTGGCAACCGATAAATAAGGATAACCGGCAGGATGGCCAAATGTAATTTTTGGGTCTTTCGGCATCCTCTGCACTTCGAGGCTAAGTATTCCCAACTCGTTCATCACGGCTGGAACGCAAGCCGGAACCATGCCCAGGTCTTCGCCGCAAAGCAACATATTGGTGGCCTTTTTCAGCACCGGGAGTTTCGCCATGGCTTTCCCGCGCCAGAATTCTTCGTTGCGGTGATAGAAATAATCGAGATATATTTCGCTTACAACGTGCTTGGTATGATTGTCGAGTTCCTGGTACGAACGGGTAAAATGAAGGGTATGCCGTGGAAAAAATGCATTTCCGTTTGTGCCCGGCGCCCTTAGAAATATAACTTCCGAAATCAACGAAAATAATCCCTTTGAGATGCGTTCGAGCCGGTTACGCATTTCGAAACTGGTGTCGGGTTCGACCAACAACTTTTCCTCAATCTTGCGTTGTGTATCGTAATCGGGATGAATGTAATAACAACCGGGATCGGACTCAACCAGGTAGTTGTGTTTTACAAATTCGGTAAGATCACCAAAGCGCTCATACAGAAAATGCTCGCGGATATAAGGCTGACAAAAACGGTTTTCGTCGAACCAGATTCCGCGGTTTTGCAACTCATCGCGGTAGTAGGGAATGCTTGGATTGAAATATCCCAACAACCCTTCGACCTGGTTTCCAGGAATTTCCCAGATGCGGAAAAACCCCAGTATATGGTCGATGCGGAAAGCATCGAAATAGTGCGATAACTGCCGCAGGCGCTGCTGCCACCAGGCATAGTTATCTTTGGACATTTCGTCCCAGTTGTATGTTGGGAACCGCCAGTTCTGGCCTTTAGTCGAAAAATCGTCGGGCGGGGCACCGGCCTGGCAATCCATATGATACAATTGTGGATTAAGCCATGCATCCACACTGTTGCGGTAAATGCCGATGGGTATGTCGCCTTTTAGCACAACCCCTTTCGAACGGGCATAGTTTGCGGCATCAAGTAGTTGAATGTGCGCGTGATACTGAATAAAATAATGTACTGCAATATCATCGTAATGGTATAAATTTTTGTCGGTAAGTTGTGCAAGCATCTCATCAGTAGGCTTGCTGTATTCGCCCCAACGGCTGAAGTCGGGAGTATTGAAAAGATCGCGCAGGAAGGAAAAAGCAGCGTAGGGCTTAAGCCAGTATTCATTGGTATTGAAAAAGGAAAGAAAATCGGGATCGTTCAGAAATTCCTGTTTCTTCTGGTCGTAAATAAGTTTAAAAAATCTTGATTTTAAAGCCATTACCGCTTCGTAATCAATTTTCGAAAGCGAATTAAGGTATTTTCCCTGGGCTTCAATGATCTGCTGGTTGATATCCGATTCCAATTTCCCGATTCCGAGCAGGTTAATATAAATCGGATGAAGCGCATACACTGAAATGGCGGCATAAGGGTACGAATCCTGCCAGGCATGTTTGGCAATGGTGTCGTTTACAGGCAAAATCTGTATCAGCCTGAGGCCCATTTCGCTTGCCCAATCGACAAGCAATTTCAAATCGGAAAATTCGCCAACGCCAAATCCCTGTTCGCGCCGTAGCGAAAACACAGGAACGGCGATGCCGGCTCCTTTCCAGGGATATTGAGGAAAATCGAATTTTTCGTCACCGATTTCGATTACATCCGGAACTTCGCCTCCGGGCAGTAACACGATGCGATCGGTAGCTTTTTCCCAGAAGGCGGTGGTTTCATCCTCGTTTCGGACCAGGTATTTGTAATGCACCGGGAACTCGGAAAGTAAAACTTTCACCTCGCCACACCATTGCGGATGTTCGGGGTTACCTAAGGAGACGGCCTTTTTTTTATTCCAGTTTCCAAGGCTTTTCGCGCTTCCTGAAACAGCCACTTTATGGCCCGGTTTAATACGGATCACATCTGGTTTGAATCGTAGAATTACTGTATTACCTGTTTCACCGATTTTCACTTTTGTCGCTTTAAACAGCTGGCCCGGCTTCAGAATCGCGTTAAGAAAAGCTGAAGAATGCAGTGCAAAATCGGGATCCGACATCGGCCTCCAGCAATCCGAAAGCAGAATGGATTGTTTCAGCCTGTTTTCCGCTTTAAAAATCCTGTCGGGGCCCCATTCTTCAATGTTCGTGTGGAAGTTGTCGTCCTTCACAAAATACCGGTATGAAAAATCGGTAGATGAACTCAATTCGAGTTTAAAAATCCAAAAATCCGGTTGAGTATCACTCATCGCCATGAGTTTTGCGTCCTGCACCTGCCCGTCACCTAGTTCAGGAATGGAGCCGGTTATCATCAACGCCTGACCTATAAAGGTCTTGTATTCAATCTGAAATTGTACTACCATATTGCTGTTGTATTTAGCCGAGGTGAAAATTAATGATTATTTCGTTTCGGTATAATTTTATTAAAAAATTTGTAACTATTTAACCCTTACAAAGTATTGAAAAACAAATATTTGGCACATATTTCGCAGATTAAAATTAAGACAATTCAGTCAATTTTAACATAAGGACCTTCTTAAATAGCTATAAATCTGTGCTAATCCGTGAAATCTGTGGCAAAAATGGCGGATTTAGAGGGTGAATGGTTGCAGAAATTTTTGTTCTTTGTCACCACTTTCAGATTTCTGCTTTCACCCAAACTTCCGGTCTGTCATTTCTTGGTGAGTTTACCAGTTTCGAAACAGGAAAAGCATCCATTTTCTCGGAAGAATAGGGCTTTAGTAGCGAAAGTATCTCTGCCAGATCCTTGCCTGACAGCCAGGTTTTCTCATCCCCGGGATTCAGTATTACCGGCATCCGGCCATGTATCGGTTTCATGAAGCTATTAGCCTCGGTGGTGATGATATTAAAAGATTCCACCACGATGCCTTCGGGCGATTTCCAGCGCTCCCACAATCCGGCCATAGAAAACACAGGATTGTCCTTCACGAAAATCCTGAATGGCTGCTTACCTTCATTTTGCTGCCATTCGTAAAATCCATCGGCCGGCACGAGGCATCGTTTGCTGATCAGGGGGACACGGAACGACGATTTTTCGGTAATCGTTTCGGCACGGGCATTTATCATTTTATTGCCAATTGAAATATCTTTTGCCCACAGCGGGATCAATCCCCACCGGTGATAGCTCAGTTTATGGGGGTTTTCGCCGGTGATAACCGCCAGCATTTGAGTTGGCGCCCCATTATAGCGGGGAACATAGGGCGCAACGCCACCTTCGAGTTGAAAGCGAAGGTTCAGCTCTGCTTCATTAACAGTAAGTGAAAATCGGCCACACATGTCGGGGGTTGGGGTTTGGGGGTTAGGATTTAATCTTATAATGTTTGTTTTTCTAACATAAAATTCATTTCAGTAGGCCTGTTTAATTCAAAGTTCAAAAAGCAAAAAGCAAATTTTCGAGCCACTCAATACTCACAGGTTTTATCGATAAAGGATTCTTATCCTAACAAATAGTATCGTAAATTTTCAAAATATTTAATTCATTAACAAGCCTTTTGAACTTTGCTTTTTGCCTTCCTAGTTTT
>CAIXAQ010000389.1 GCA_903917425.1 uncultured Bacteroidales bacterium | reverse complement strand
GAATCGGATTCCCTGTGTTTGCTCCGTCCAGCCGGAATACTTTACCGAGATTAGTGCCGTAGTAAAGCCGGTTTGCGGGTACTTTCGAGATAGCCAGACAACTGATTTCGGAGGCGGACCCAACATTTACATTGCTTAAATGGCTCCAACCTGAATTTCGCAAACTGGTATCGTAAGCAGCAGCTTTCAGGTTGTCCTTTCTCCAGATGCTGGTTATTGTTGGCAGGTAAAATGTTTCATAGTTATTGGGATCGAGAGCAAAATTCTGGTAAAATGGGAACAGGGTGTTACTGCCCATCACCGGGTCGTAATATTTCAACAGGGTATCTGGAAGCTGTGGGAAAATGTTGGTGGTATGCATGGAATTATCAAACCGGGTTGTCCAGATATTTCCGCTATACGCTGAAATAGCGCAGTATTCCCAGTCAGGGGCAACGCAGGTCGCAAACCCATCGTAACAAATATCAACATTAAACCATAATTCCGATGGATCGTCAGTAACTGTATAATACCAATTATTATCCTGCAGCCCGCCAAGAACCCAGTCGTCGCCCGAAGAACCATGATCAATGGCAACGCTGTAGAACTGGGTAGTAGTCAGCTTGTTGTTCAATCGTTCCCAAGCCATACTGCTGCTGTCGGCCATGCAGTTATTTGTCAGGTATATTCCACCGTCGTTAGCCATAAACATTGCTGCAGGATTGGATGGCAGGAAAGCAATGCCATGCTGATCCGGATGAAGCTGATGCAAGGAATCCATGTCGAAAGGATACCCTCCTAAATAAGTGGTCATCAGGCTATCAGCAAAACCGTTCACCGATCTATAAAGATTCATCCCACCAATAAAAACTACATTTTCGTTGTCGGGCTTCACACCCATGGTAAAAGTATATCCGCCATACACTACGAACGAAAAAGGGAAATTGTTTATGCTGCCATCACCTCTGCCCGGCATGCCATGGGTACGGTTTTCCCATACGGGAGAATTTGTGTTTGTATTCCATGTCATTTTCCAGAAAGTATTCACCGAATTGGGGTATCCGTTAAAGGGATTCAGATCCGGCGATTGTGATTCTGTAAATACATACATCACTTTTTCATTTGAAGGAGCCAGTGCCAGTTTGGTAACGCGGTTATCCTGAGGGAAGCCATCCGGGGTTATTTTGTTCCAGTTTATCCCATCTGTTGATCTCCATATACCCGCTTTGCCAGGAGGTTCAACGGACATGCAAAAACTGCTTAAAGCGGCATAGAGCACTCCATCGGAAGTAATGACCAGGTCGGTGGCGAAGGATTTGTTTTCAAGGTCGCCCAGGGTTACTTCCCAACTCAGCCCACCATTTTCCGAACGCATAATTGCCCCATAACAGGCGGCATAAACGATGTCTTTGTTCATACTAACAGGGTCGGTAACAATGCGCCAAACTCCTTGAAACACTTCCAGCAGGTTAGCCTGGGAAACAACCTGGGTAGCTGCCAGTGGTTGCCAGGAAGCTCCGTTGTCAGTTGACTTATAAATCCCGTTGCCAATCCCGATGGTCCTGGCATTTGTACTTATATTCCTATCCGTGGTACTGAGCAATTCGCCGGTACCATAATACCAAATGTGGTGCTTCCCAGGCCGCTTGTCCTGTATAAGACAAGTTGCACTTTGTTCAGCTTCAGGAGAGGTGGTTTTGTGCCAGTTCTGGCCGCGATCAACCGATTGCCACATGCCACCCGATGCACTGCCAGCCATAAGATGGTTTTCATTATCCACATCGACGGTAATGTTGAGCATACGTCCACCGATATTGGCAGGACCGCGCCATTTCCACAATTGACCGTCTCCTTCCGGATGCACAGGCATCTTTGAAACAAAGGAAAGTTCACGGGCACGGATGCCTTTAGGAATCTGCCCTGTATGGGGATCCATTAGTTTCGTGAACTGATAATCTGCCTGCATGGCTAAAAAGCTTTTCCCAGGCTTTTCTAGCTTTTCTGTCAAAGATGGCCTGGCTGTGCCCTGGCAGCCAAGTTGGCATGTGCGTTTGGATAAAAAGCAGAGCAATGCCATGCCAACAAACCCTGCAATAATTACCTGTAAATGATGGTTTTTCATAAGGCCGCTATGGTTTAATCAAGGTTACTTAATAATTCCTATTTTTCTTTCTTATTTTATAAAAGCAAATCATTGCGACTGATCTAAAAGGTTTTATCTGATAACAGCAAACCGCTTTGTGATTTTATTAGTTCCGGTGTACAAAGTGCTTAAGTAAATACCGTCAGGTAAATCTACAGTTGAAAAACTTATTGAACTTCTCCCAAGTAATTCCTTACCATCAAATCGTTTTATCTCCACTCCGAGCGTATTATAAATGATTATGCTCTGATTTTTTAAATCCTGATTTGAAATTGAAAATGAAATATTACTGTTCGCCGGATTTGGATAAACATCAAACAAATCAGTACTGGCTTTGCTTTCGTCAACTGAATGTGGATGCATTAAAAAGTTATTTACCTTATAGGTTATGCACCAGGGTTTTTGGTTTTCGTAACCTTTCGGTATCCACCAGTTGTTTTTGCCATCAGTAGGGCGTATCCAGTAAACTGTTGCACTAAAATAAGATGTATCTGTGGTTTGCCCATGAAAGGGACAATCTGCAAGAGCTGCTATATTTCTACTACTGCTTAAAGTCGTTGATCCTTCATGTGTAGTAGTTGTTCCGATCCGCGATTCAAAATCAAAGACATTTGTAGAAACATCAACAAATTCACCAAAACCAATATCAATTGAAACAGAAATTCCGGCTCCTTTATAGAACGACTCATTTGTTGATTTTGTAACCGTACTGTCGGTTTCAAACCCTACTTCAGTTTTAGTTCCTCCGGTCCAGGAGTAATTTGCAGAATAAATCTTTTTATAATCCCCGGGATTAACACTTCGATTTATGTAAGAGGCCAGGCTTTTAGGGTTAGGTGACTGCGCTACTGTGTCCAGAAAATATGGAACATAATCAAGAAACCTATCTGTAATCTCTAATGTGTAAATGTTTTCCAGAAGTCTGTTACCTGCATCTGTAAGTTCGAATTTTTTCCTTGTTATAATCGGTCTGAGGAATAATAAATATCCTTTATCCCTGCCTTCCACAGGGAATACAGTTCTGCTTTCATAAGTTTTAGAAGAAAAATCTGTTTGAGTAGTGTTTTCTGCATGTTTTTCGAAATCTCCTCCTATACCATAGTATCTGAATGAAACTGACCAGCTTTTGTCAATTGTAACAGCATTTTCATTTGCCTGACTGGAAGAAGAGCCGAATTCGAGTGAAGAAGGATATAACTGGTATTTAATTAAATCTCCTAAATTTTCTCCGTTTAAGACATAAGGCGGTGGTCCTTCAATAACGCCGAGAAGTTG
>CAIXAQ010000388.1 GCA_903917425.1 uncultured Bacteroidales bacterium | reverse complement strand
GATGAGTTATTCGTTATTCCTGAAGAACCTACTTTGATAACGTTAATTTGGGCTTCGAGCCTTGTTAATGAGAATAATATAAACCCAAACAGAAAAATTTTCTTAATCATAACAACAGTATCTAAGTTGATTCAAAGTTACATTAAATTAGCTAATATACTAAAACGATTCGGAATTTTATTTATTGTTCACACTATTCTGCATGCTCAAATAATGAGATGCATTTAAATTGTATATTTGCAACAAATTTGAAATTGAACTATGAAAATCAGTAACTCATTAATATACATTGCATTAACTTTTCTGATTTTAATATCTTTGAACTCTTGCCAGAGAAAATTTAAAGAGCATAATATTTCGATTTCGGGAGCATTTGCACTTTATCCGCTCACCGTAAAATGGGCTGAAGCATACCAGAAACTTCACCCGGAAATCACAATTGATGTATCAGCCGGTGGAGCAGGTAAAGGAATGACGGATGTACTCTCCGGAATGGTGGATCTGGCTATGTTTTCGCGTACGGTTTCGCCCCAGGAAATTTCGAATGGTGCCTGGTCAGTAGCAGTTGCATGCGATGCCGTTGTCCCGACAGTTAATTCATCAAATCCATATATAGTATCTATTTTAAAACAAGGCATTACGCAACAGCAATTTGCTGATATTTATATCAACAACAAAATAACAAAGTGGAACCAGCTTTTCCCTTCAGCAAAAGCCGAAAAAATTAATATATATACCCGTTCCGATGCTTGCGGAGCGAACGAAATGTGGGCAAAATATTTGAATAGTAACCAGGAATCATTGACCGGAATAGGCGTTTTTGGCGATCCGGGAATTGCTGATGCTGTAAAAAGCGATAAATTGGGAATCGGATACAACAACCTGAGCTATGCATACGACATCCGGAGCCGGAAAACTTATGACGGAATGAAAGTAATCCCTGTTGATATAAATAACAACGGTAAGATTGATGAGGATGAGCGTTTTTATGATTCCCTGGATGATATTACGAACGCTATCGCCGAAGACAGATATCCGTCACCGCCGGCACGTGATTTGACCTTTATTTCAAAGGGTAAACCTGCAAAAAAAATTACGATCGATTTCCTAAACTGGATATTGACCGATGGACAGAAATATGTTCGAGAGGCCGGTTATGTGCAGTTAAAACCTGAAATTGTTGTAGAGCAAAAAGTGAAACTTTCAAAATAACCTGAATTTGAACTCATTCCATATCCGTCGGTTATTAAAAAATAAATTCCATACCATATGGATGGTAGCAGCATTGGTGTTTGCCATGACCCTTCCGGTATTGCTTGCTATCGGGCTTTACTATAAAGCCTCCGGTCTTTTAATGGCGCAGTCCTTTTTCGGGATGGTTTTCTCGAAAGACTGGCGGCCACTTTCGGGTCATTTCGGATTGTTTCCATTCATTATCAGCTCGTTATGGGTTACCATACTTGCTTTGATTATCGCCGGTCCGATTTGCCTTTTTTCAGCCATACATCTCACCCAATATGCGAAAAGTTATGTACTTAAAGTAATGCACCCGGTAATTGATATTTTGGCAGGAATACCTTCCGTACTATTCGGAGTCTGGGGGGTAGTAGTAATCGTACCTTTTGTGAGTCAGCATATTGCTCCCTTATTTGGTAAACAGACTTCCGGCTATACCATAATGAGCGGAGGAATAGTGCTGGCAGTTATGATCATACCGTTCGTACTGAATATTTTGATAGAGGTATTCAAATCGATTCCTGAAGAGCTCACCGAAGTTACACTTTCGCTGGGTGCCACGCGCTGGATGGTTGTGAAACACATTTTAATGCGCAAGGCTTTCCCTGGAATCGTTTCGGCTTTCGGTCTTGGATTATCGAGGGCGTTCGGCGAAACCATAGCAGTACTTATGGTTGTTGGAAATGTTACGCGCATTCCGCATGGAGCCTTGCAGCCTGGCTATCCATTGCCTGCCCTAATCGCCAATAATTACGGCGAAATGCTTTCAATCCCGATGTATGATTCAGCTTTAATGCTGGCTGCTTTTGTGCTTTTGATAATTGTGGTTCTGTTCAATTTTATTTCGCGGATGGTAATTTACAGGATGATAAAACTTATGTAAATGAAAAAATCGAAACTACGGAATGCGGAGGAGATTTTTTTCAGGATTGTAATGATCCTCTCATCTTCTATTATTGGCCTGGCATTATTTTTAATACTCTGGAGTATAATAAAGAGGGGACTGCCGGCCTTATCGTGGGAGATGCTCACTCAAACGCCCAAAGGTGGCTTTTATTTTGGAAAGGAAGGCGGCATTGCCAATGCAATTGTCGGTTCGCTTTACCTTGCATCCGGAGCAACTTTGCTTTCCATGATCATTGGTATTCCGGTCTCGCTTTATATGAATGTTAACCTTCATAAACGGAAAAAACTCGTGAATTCAATCCGGTTTCTTCTTGACGTGATGTGGGGAATTCCTTCCATCGTTTATGGTGCTTTTGGATTTACCATCATGATTTATTTCGGGATGCATTCGTCCTTGTTAGCTGGTATTCTGACAGTTACCTTATTTATCATTCCTATCATGATACGTTCCATCGACGAAGTTCTTATGTCGGTGCCAAACGGATTAATGGAAGCTTCTTTTTCAT